>CAIZOZ010000362.1 GCA_903934745.1 uncultured cyanobacterium | reverse complement strand
GACCAGAGCTGGCGGCCAGGCCACCAGCAGCCCGCAGGCCAGCCCAGGCACGCAGCGCCGCCAGCGAGGCCGAATCATGGCGGGTCGCTGCTGGCGGATGGCCGTGACGGCGGTGGCGCGGCAGCCCCTGGCTGGGAGGTGGGAGGCACCGCCTGGGAAGCCTGCATCAGATCGTGGAGCCCCAGGCTGGTGCGCGCCAGGCAGCCGATCGAGAAGCAGATGGCGGCGCTACCGAACAGGCCCAGCTTCGCTTCCTGGGTCTCGCCGTCGATGCGGGTCATCGCCAGCAGCACCACGCCGGCAGCCAGCCAGGGCAGGGTGACGATCATGGCGATCTGGGAACGGGTGATCGCCATCAGCGCAATCCCAGCTCCTGGCGCAGTTGCAGCTCCAGCTGGCGCACGGCGTTGAAGCGGGCCATCGCCCAGGAGAGCTTGCAGACACAGCCGATCGAGAAGCAGATCGCCGCGTTACCGAACAGCCCCCAGGCATGGCTTTGCAGGGCGAAGTCGGCTTCGAGCAACAGCCGCAACGCCAGAATCACCAGCAGGCTGGCCACAACCCAGGGCCCGTAGACCCAGCCGACAAAAAACTGATCGACAAACAGCCGACGGGGCGGCGTGGCCATGACATCGAGGCCCCAAGAGCTGCAAGTCTGCCGGCCCCCGGGGACGATCCAGTCCGGAGGCAGCCGCCGCCCCAGCTGGCCATCAAGCCGCTGGCGCCGGGGCTCAAACCTGCAGCCACCGCCGATCCCCACGGCCATCAGCTCAAGCGGGCGCAGGCTGACATCCAGACCACCCGTTGGTTGTGGCGGGTGATGGAACGGAACGGCGAGCAGCGCTCCCCTGACCGCGGCTCGCTCACCTCCCTGGTGCATGCACCAAGCAGGGGGCTACCGGCCGGGCCACGGCGTGAGGCTGCCCTGCAGAACCGCTGACCCAACAGTCCCCGGCGGGCCAACCCCAGCATGGGCAAGCGCTCGCCCAGCCCCAGCACCACCGCAGCCGCTTCCAGTCCACCTGAAAGATCGTTGGCCGAGCAGCGAAACCGGCCGCGGACCAACAACAGCACCCCTAAGCCAGCCGCCGGCGCAGAGCCAGCAACAGCTTCTCGAACACCGGCGGCAGCGGTGCCTCAAACAACATCCGCTCGCCGCTGACCGGATGGTCGAGGCCGAGGGCGGTGGCGTGCAGGGCCTGACCCGTGAGCTTCATCGGCAGATGGCGGCAGTGGCTGTAGGTGGGGTCGCCGACGATCGGATGGCCGACATGGGCGCAATGCACCCGGATCTGATGGGTGCGGCCGGTGTCGAGCTTGAAGCGCAGCAGGGAGTAATCGCCGAACCGATCGATCAGCTGCCAATGGGTGCAGGCGTGCCGCCCGGAGCCGTCATGCACCACGGCGTACTTCTTGCGATCGACTGGATGGCGACCGATGGGGCCAATGATTGTACCGCTGTCGCCTTCGGGGACTCCATGCACCACCGCCAGATACTCACGCGAGGCGATTCGCTTCTGAATCTGCACCTGCAGCTTCACCAGCGCCTCCTGGCTCTTGGCGACAACAATGCAGCCCGTCGTGTCCTTGTCGAGGCGATGCACGATGCCCGGCCGCATCTCGCCGCCGATGCCGGGCAGGTCAGGGCAATGGTGCAGCAGACCATTGACCAGGGTGCCGTCCTTGTTGCCCGGCGCCGGGTGCACCGTCAGGCCGGCGGCCTTGTTGAGCACAATGATGTGGTCATCCTCGTAGAGCACATCCAGGGGAATCGGCTGGGCCAGCAGATAGGGCAGGGGCTCCGGCGGCGGCATCCACAGCTGCACCCTGTCGTTGGGGCGCAGGGGAGTTTTGGCGCGGCCAGTGATGCCGTTCACCTGCACATAGCCGGCTTCGATGAACTTCTGGATGCGGGCCCGGCTCTGCTCGGGCCGCTGGGCCACCAGCCAGCGATCCAGGCGCATCGGCAGGGGCTTGGGGTAGTGCAGCGTCAGCAATTCGCCTTCACCTTCGCCGAAAGCACTCATCGACACGCCCGAAAACGAAACAGGCCACTGGAAAGCTGCAACACCGGAACCCGATCATCTGGATCGATCTTAAGGAGCAGCTGGAATGGCCAGGGCGGAGATCCGGCACTGGACAGCCGAGTGGTCGTGACCCAGCAACGGCAGACAGGCCCAGAGCCAGCCAACAGGCGCACGAAACAAGAACGACCACGATTAATCACAGCCTACCCCGAACAACATCAACCACAATTCAGTCAAGCCAACAAGGAATCCAACGCCCTCTGACGTGACCACCTGAAGACTCGTCAGCAAACTCGTCGTCAGATCACTGCAAACAAGTCCTGACCAGACTCAGCTCGCAAATCAATGCTGCCTTAGCTTGAGGTCAAGTGATCTCAAGCCAAGGCAGCCATAAGCAAACCGAAAATCAGGTTAACGACTAGAATATTAGCAAAATTTAGAATTGCCCCATGCAGATCAGCCAGCTCAATCCAGCGCAAGTCGATCAATTTAGTTCTGTGCATGCCATTCATCATGGCTTGAGCGAGGACAAGCAACTGGTGCTGCTTTCAGGCATCGTCAGCGTTGACCTGCAATCCCCAGGCTGGGCGAATGAAAACACGGTGACCGGATGGTTCCAAGCGAAACTCTCGCTTGAGCTTGGTCTGCCCGCTGGTCTACTGAGTGCTGGCCAGCACTTCAAGATGGTGCAGGCAGTGCCCTACCTCAGCATCAATGCCGTGGCAGGGGTCAACAATGTCGGCTGGGCCGTGAACTCCTTTGCGCTTGCCCTGGATGAAGCGGCCACCCAGTCGGTGCAGCTGGATGCCGCACTCGCCGTATCACGCAGCGGTGAAATTCTCCATCGCGTCGCCTACCACGTCACCGTGATCGGCCAGGTCGTTGGCTGAGTCCTGGGGCAGTCGCCCACTCACCACTGATTCCAACGGTACTGATTCCAACGGAACTGATCCGGGAACTCCTACCTTTTGGCCCTGGCTCAAACGGCTGACCAACGGGCCCACTCAAGGCAGTTCCAAAGCAATCGGCCCCAGCAGCCCACGGCGGTAGTCGTCCAGCAGACGCTGGCCCATGCGCAGACTGTCGCCGCTGGTATGGCGGCTGGCCGCCGCCAGCAGCCAATGGGCCGCATCCGGTGTTGTCGGTTCAACGGCGCCTGTCGGCGAGGACCCATGGCGGCTGGCGTCGTTAAAAACGGGCACCGGCACCCCATAGCGGCGCTCCAGCAAGCCCGGTGCCACGCCCGCCGCCGCCACCGGTTCCAACACAGCCAGCAGGCGCACGAAGGCGAGCGCCACCTGCTCAACGTCATAGGCCGCCTGGCCGATGTCGTCGCAGAGGGCCAGGCGCAGCGCGGCCATCTGGTCGTCAAGGCGCGGCGGCAGCACACCGGGAGCATCAAGCAGGTCCAGATCCTGGCCAACGCGCACCCAGCGCAGGCTGCGGGTGACGCCGGCGCGGCGGGCACTGTCCACCACCTTCTGACGCACCAGCCGATTGATCAGCGCCGACTTCCCCACATTCGGGAATCCCAGCATCAGGGCCCGCACCGCCCGTGGCTTCATCCCCCTGCCCGCCCGCCTGGCATTGAGGGCCTCGCCGGCGCGGATCGCCGCCTGCTGCAGCTGCTTGACACCGGTGCCGACCTTGGCGTCACACCACCAGGGTGTCTGCCCCCTGAGCCGGAACCAGCCATCCCAGGCCAGGCGCGCCGCCTCATTGACCATGTCGCGGCGGTTGATCACCAGCAGATGCTGCTTGTTGCGCATCCAGCGCTGCAGTCGCGGATGGCTCGTGGCCAGCGGGATGCGCGCATCGCGCACCTCAATCACCAGATCCACCTTCTCAAGATGGGCCGCCAAGGAGCGCTCGGCCTTGGCGATGTGGCCCGGATACCACTGAATCGTGGGGGCGGCCGTACTGAGGGCCACCCCACTGAGTCCACTCAACCTTGCGCCGGCCAGGCTTTTGACCGGTGCGCACGGCACCGTTTCGTGCTCAGCTTCGCTGTCCACTGGCGCACTCCCGTCCATAGGGGAGAGGCTGCTGGCGTTGTCGTTGTCAGAGCCGCTCGGCATCAGGGCACCACCAGCACCGGACAGGGCGCCAGCTGGATCACCCGGGCGGCCGTGCTGTGCTCATCGTCCTCCAGGGCCAGACCGCGGGTGCCCATCACGATCACATCGGCATTGATCTCATCGGCCACATCACCGATCACAAAGGCCGGCACACCCTCCCGCTCCATCACCTCGCAGCTGATCCCGGCCTGCTCGAAACTGCTGCGCACCTGCTCCAGCAGCTTGGCCACCGCGGCCCCATCGTGCATGGCGCCCAGCTCAGCCTCCACCACGGAAAGAATCACCAGCCGGCTGCCGTGGCGTTGGGCCAGCCGCAGGGCCACCGCGGCAGTGTCCAGGGTCTGGCGGCTGTTGTCGACGGGGAAGAGGACGATGTCGAACATGGCGACGAGCTCTTGAACCTCGATCTCAGCTCCTGTCTAGACGGGCAGCCAACCCCTGGGCCACGGCCTGAGCAGGGGAAAACCGGCAGGTGACCCGGGGCCTGGGGCTAAGCTCCGGCCGTTTTCCCCTATCCATACCAAATCCATGGCGAAGCGTTCCCTGGCCAGCCTCGGCGCCGCAGACCTCCGCAGCAAGCGCGTTCTGGTGCGGGTCGACTTCAACGTGCCTCTGGATGACGCCGGCGCCATCACCGATGACACCCGTATCCGCGCCGCCCTGCCCACCATTGCCCACCTGCGGGAGCATGGCGCCAAGGTGATCCTGGCGGCCCACTTCGGCCGTCCCAAGGGTCAGGTGAACGAAGCCATGCGCCTCACCGCCGTGGCCGCCCGCCTCAGCGAGCTGCTGGGCTTGCCGGTGATCAAGACCGAGAGCTGCATCGGCGCCGATGCCGAAGCCAAGGTGGCGGCCCTGGCCGAAGGTGGCGTGCTGCTGCTGGAAAACGTGCGCTTCTTCGCCGAGGAAGAAAAGAACGATCCGGCCTTCGCCGAGCAGCTGGCTGCCCTGGCCGACATCTATGTGAACGATGCCTTCGGCGCCGCCCACCGCGCCCACGCCTCCACCGAAGGCGTCACCAAATTCCTCAGCCCCAGCGTGGCCGGCCTGCTGATGGAGAAAGAACTGCAGTATCTGCAGGGCGCCATCGATGAACCCAAGCGTCCCCTGGCCGCCATTGTCGGCGGCTCCAAGGTGAGCAGCAAAATCGGCGTGCTCGAGGCGCTGATTGACAAGTGCGACAAGATTCTGATCGGCGGCGGCATGATCTTCACCTTCTACAAGGCCCGCGGCCTGTCGGTGGGCAAGAGCCTGGTGGAGGAGGACAAGCTGGAGCTGGCCAAGGAACTCGAAGCCAAAGCAGCCGCCAAGGGTGTGCAGTTCCTGCTGCCCACCGATGTGGTGCTGGCTGACAACTTCTCCCCCGACGCCAACAGCCAGATCGCCAAGGTGGAAGCCATCCCCGACGGCTGGATGGGCCTGGACATCGGCCCCGACTCGATCAAGGTGTTCCAGGACGCCCTGGCCGACTGCAAGACCGTGATCTGGAACGGCCCCATGGGCGTGTTCGAGTTCGACAAGTTCGCCGCCGGCACCAACGCCATCGCCCATACCCTGGCCGATCTGAGTGCGACGGGCACCACCACGATCATCGGCGGCGGTGATTCGGTGGCGGCCGTCGAAAAGGTGGGCGTGGCTGAGAAAATGAGCCACATCTCCACCGGCGGCGGCGCCAGCCTCGAGCTGCTCGAAGGCAAGGTGCTGCCCGGTGTGGCAGCCCTCGATGAGGCCTGATTGCCAACGCCTCTCGGGGTTGGTGAACGGCTGAGTCAGCTCCCCTGGCGGCCCGCCTGCTGCTGCTGACCCGTCGCCGATCACCGCGCTGCCGCGCTTCTCGCCCGCTGCTGGTTCACCCTCGGCGGGCGTTTGGCTGGCGCCCCATCCCACGGCAGGCTGACGCCGCGGCCACAATCGGCCAGGTCGGGAGCTTTGATGAACCAACCGGCCCGATCCACACCCCTGCTGCTGAAGCTGGTGCTGTTCAAAAAGCTGCTGGAAGCCGGCGTGCTGTTCGTGGCCGCGCTGCTGTCGCTGGTCGGCATCCGCCATCACCAGCAATTGCCGGAGCTGGCAGATCGCCTCGGGGCAGATCATCGTCTGGTGCTGGAAGCCCTGGCACGCCAGGGCATGGAGATGAGCCCAGGGCGCCTGGAGATGACGGCAATCGCCGCGGCCCTGTTTTCTGTGCTGATCACGGTGGCCTCGCTGGCCACCCTGCGCCAGCGCCCCTGGGGGGAATGGATGTTGCTGGGGGTGTTGCTGACGATGTTGCCGCTGGAAGCCTGGGATCTGGGGCGCGAACCCAGCTGGCTCCATGGCCTGGTGCTGGCGCTCACCCTGCTGGGCACCGTGCTGGTGCTGGGGGAGTTGCGCCACTCCGCCAGAGCCAGGCAGCGACCCAGCACGCAGGAGGGGCCCTGATGCCAACCGAAAACCAGCCGGAGATCGCCGATTTCACCAACCGGTTCAAGCAACTCGAGCCCAATCGCCGCATGGTGGCGTCCTGGCTGCTCTCCAGCGAGATGCGGCTGAAGTTCGTGTTCGCCATCGCCCCGAGGTTGTCCCTGGCTTTTATCTGCACGTTCGTGCGCCAACCGAACATGGTGGTGGGGGCCGTGACCGGCGAAGACGCCGCTCTGGGCTACATCACCAGGGAAAGGCCAGGCCTGCTGATCTGCTCGGACCTGCTGGAGCAGGGCGACGGCTACTCCCTGGTCCGACGGGCCAGGGCTGTGGTGGCTGATCTGCGGGTGGTGATGGTGATGCACAGCCCCACACCGGATGTGCGCCAGGCCCGGGATCTGAAGATCGAGGGCATCTTCTGCAACTCCGACATCGGCAAACCAAAATTCAGCGGCATTCAGGCGGTGATTGCCGCCGGCATGGGCAAGTCCTATCTCTCCCCGGACGCCGAACGTCACCTGCTCGAGCAAGGGGGCACCGACGAGGATCCGAATCTGAGGCTGACGCGGCGGGAGGAGGAGATCCTGAACCTGATCATCCAGGGGTGTTCCGATCGGCAGATCGCTGGACAGCTGCAGCTCTCCTACGAAACCGCCCGCACCTATGGCAAGACGGTGCGCCGCAAGCTGGGGGCGAAGAGCCGCCTGGAACTGGTGGGGCGGGCCATGGATGTGGTGCTGGGGCGCCGCAGCTGAGCGGGCCAGGCGCACCTCCGGGCGCAGGGGTGGCAGGCGCCTATCCCTGCGCCGGCCTGACAAGGCCAGAATCGACGCTCTGGGAACCACCCCAGCCCCTCTCCCCAGACCAGTCATGCTTGTGTTCAAATCCCTGGCTACCGCAGCGCTGCTCAGCACCGCCGCCCTGCTGACGGCATCCCCGGCCGCGGCCGTCGTCTACTGCACCGGCCCCGGCCTGCCCAGCGGTTGCGTGGTGCGCCGACCGGTCGCCACGGCCACCCCTGCAGTGGTGACGCCTGTGGTGGGCCGGCCCGTGGTGGTGACTCCGGCGGTCCGACCCGCCGCCGGTCCGGGCCTCGGGCCCAACCTGGGCGGCCCGGTCAACCGTGTGGGCCCGCGCTGAATCCCACCCACCCTCCATCCATCTGCTGTACCTCCCCTTTCAAAATCCCGCCACCATGACCTCCATCCCCGCTCCACTGCGTATGGCCACCTTGCTGGGGGCCTGCCTGGCGCCGCTGCTGCTGACCTCACCGGGGCGGGCCATGAGCCTGAACGAGGCCTGCACAACGTTCGCCGCCAAGCTGAGCAGCGCCCAGGCCAGTGGCGACACCGCCAAGGCCCAGAAGATCTACACCGAAGGCAACAAACGCATTGCCAGCCGCTTCAACGGTGCCAGCTGTCCGGAGGTGAAAGCCCCCTGACCCTGGGTGAGCGACCCGTTGATGGCCGCGATGCTGGGATCCAGCCATCAGGCGGAGCAACTCCGACTGATGGCTGGATCGAAGGTTCTGAATGCTCAGATTCAGTCGCTGCAGCCCTGCACCGAAATCCGATAACTGAAACCAAGGGCGCCTGGGTCGGCGCTGGCGCCCACCTTGAAGTTCATCTGGCTGGCCTG
>CAIZOZ010000361.1 GCA_903934745.1 uncultured cyanobacterium | reverse complement strand
TGGCGATCGCCTTCGTGGTGGTGGGTGCCCTGATCCGGCTGGGCGGCCTGGGTTGAGCCGTGGTGCCGGCCCAAGGGGTGCTTCACGAGGCAGGGAACACGAGCAACAGCAGGCGGTTGCCTTCCGGGTCAAGCAGCCAGGCCTCGGCGCCAAACGGTTCCTGTCGCGGCGGATCCTGCACGCTGGCGCCCAGCTCCAGGGCCGTGGCGATCCAGGCGTGGAGCACGGCAAGGGCGCCTGTTGCATCCGCTTTTCGTTGCAGGCAGAGGGCCAGACGACCCGGCTGCCGCGGCTGCGGCCGGCTCTTGGATGGGGCGTACAGCTCCAGCCAACCACCGGCCGGCCACCGAACCCGCCAGTGCGTGCTGCTGAGGCCCGGCTGCGGCTCCATGTCGAGCAGAGCGCCATAGAACCGCGCCAGTGCGGCGGGATCGTCGGCGGCCAGCACGATCGAGCCCGTGATGGCCGTGGCCTCTTGCTCGGGCATCCCAGCTCAGCGGCAATGGACTGCAGGGCGACGGACCGGCCGGATCGTGCTGATCGCCGGGGAGGGGACGCGGCGCACTCGCACCCGGACGGTGCAATGGGCCGGTCCCAAGTGCTCGATCAGGGCCTCACGGGCCTCGTGCTGAAGCTCCTCGAGGGTGGGAGCACTGATGTGGATCGGCAGGGTTACTCCTGCGGAGAAGGCTGCGCCTACGGCCTGGGCTTCCAGGTGGCCGGGACGTTCAACCAGAACGCGGAACACGACCTCACGCATGCGGGGTTATCTCTTTCTTCCGGCTCCATCCTTGGCCTGCCGAGGCGTTCTTGCAGGTGCAGCCGGATACGGGGAACCGGTCCTGCGGGCACCTGCCCTAGCAATGTCAGGCGAGCCAACCCCGCCCAGCAGCCAGCCTTGAGGCCTCCTGCACGGCTGTGATGCAGCGCTGAGCTCTGCGCTTGGCATCGTCCTGTCCCTGGGCCCGCAGCAGGTAGGCCTCCATCACTTCCGGCGTCTCGATCACCGCCAGCAGCCCGGTCGGCCGTGCACCAAGGGAACCATCGGCGAGCAGGCGGCTCACCAAGCCCAGCTCCCAGAGCTGCTGGCCGGTGGAACCGGGAGAAAAGAGTTGCTGGTGCAGCACCGCCAGCAGTTCAGCCTTGAGGTTTTCGAGCTGACCGGACCGGAGACGGCGGCTGTTGGGCAGCCCCTGGGCCGCACCCGCCGGAATCGCCACAGGCCGATCGGGCGTGTTCTCCATGCTCCAACTCAGTCCGGTGCCCGGCAGGCCCACCGTGGTGCGCGGACCGCCGCTGCGCGCCACCGGAATGTTGAACGACGCCCCGCGCCCCCCCACGGAGATGGAGCTGAGGCCACTTTTGCCGAAGTTGAAGCGCAAAGGGCCCAGACGGGCAGAGCGGCGGAAACGGAAGGCCATGGCGATCAGGGGTTTTTGACGCAGTAGGAACCGGAGCTGAACCAGCCCAGCGGACAGGAGTTGCCCGTTTTCTGGATGGCCTCCCGCTCATTGCTGGGGCTGCTGAGGCAGTAGTTGCCGGAGGCGTAGAAGCCGAGCGGACAGCTGTTGCCGGACTTCTCGATGGCGCCGCGGGTGTTGCCGCCCTTGGACGGCACGCAATAGCTGCCGGAGGCGAAGTACCCCAGCGGGCAGCCACCCACCCTGGGCAAAGGCCGCACCGGTTGTTGGGCCAAGGCGCCACCACTGGCCACAACGGTCACCGACGCAGTCAACGCAGTAGTCAGCAGGAACCAGCGCACGAGCATCGCGACTTCAACACCCCTTCCAGAGTGCCCTGCCGTGGTGGCTGGCAGCCCATCCATGCAGGCATCGCATAGAAAAATCCGCCAAGGTGCAGGGCTGTCAGGCTTGTTGGTTGCCTGCCCTGGGGTATCCCCATGCCCCAACCCTTGAAGCCGCAGCTCCTGCTGGTCCTGGCGATCGCTGCCAGCATCCCCAGCGCCATCCAGCTGAGCGCAGCAGCAGTGCCAGCCACCGAGTTCCGCGCCACGGTCCTCTCGATCGGCGACGGCGACACCCTGCGCGTCAGCCGCCAGGGACTGCCGATCACCATCCGCCTGGCCTGCATCGACGCGCCGGAAATGGCCCAGAGCCCCTATGGGCAGCAGTCGCGCAGCTATCTGCAGACCCGTCTGGCCAAGGGGCGGGAGGTCACGATCCTTCCCCACACCACTGATCGCTACGGCCGCACCGTGGCCGAGGTGATCAGCGACATCAACATCAATCTGGCGCTGGTGGAAGACGGCCAGGCCTTTGCCTACCGGCAGTACCTCAGCGGGTGTGAGGCCAAGAAGTACCTCGATGCCGAGTACCGGGCCAGCCGCCATCGCTATGGGGTGTGGCAGGTCCCCGGCGGCATCACCCGTCCCTGGGACTATCGCCGGGGGCGCCGCAACCCTGTGATTCCCGATGGCACCACCCCCGGCGGCCGGCGTTACCGCTGTAAAGAGATTGGCTCCTATGCCAGGGCTCAGGAGTTGCTGCGCCAGGGGCACTCCTATCTCGACAGCAATGGCGATGGGGAGGCCTGTGAGAGCCTGCGCTGACAGCCCTCAGCTATGCCAGGGCTCAGGAGTTGCTGCGCCAGGGGCACTCCTATCTCGACAGCAATGGCGATGGGGAGGCCTGTGAGAGCCTGCGCTGACAGCCCTC
>CAIZOZ010000360.1 GCA_903934745.1 uncultured cyanobacterium | reverse complement strand
GCCGCACCATCGTCGTCACCCTCGAGCCCTGGCGGGCCGAGGTACCGATGACCTGGGCTGGGACGCCCTGAACCGCCGCTGCAGGCTTCTTCGCTCAGGCCGCCTCATCGGCGTCATGGGCGAAGCGGTTGTAGAGGAAATCAAGGGCGCTGTTGCGCAGCTCGTAATAGCGGGGATCCTCCATGATGTCCTCGCGGCTGCGGGGCCGCGGGAAGTCGATCGACAGCACCTCGCCGATGCCGGCGGCGGGGCCGTTGGTCATCATCACCAGGCGATCGGCCAGGAACAGGGCCTCATCGATGTCGTGGGTGATCATCAGCACCGTGCACTTCTGGGTGTTCCAGATGCTCAGCAGTTCCTCCTGCAGCTCCTCCTTGGTGATCGCATCGAGGGCGCCGAAGGGTTCATCGAGAATCAGCACCTGGGGGCGGATCGCCAGGGCCCGGGCGATCGCCACCCGCTGCTTCATGCCGCCGGAGAGCTGGGTGATGCGCTTGTCGGCCGCCGTCGTCAGCCCCACCATCGCCAGATGCTCCATGGCGATCTCCCGCTTCTGGTGCTCACTGAGCTGGGGCTGCACCGCATCAATGGCCAGGTGCACGTTGTCGTAGGCCGTCAACCAGGGCAACAGGGCATAGCCCTGAAACACCACCATGCGGTCCGGGCCCGGCCTGAGGATCGGCTGGCCATCGAGCAGCACCCGGCCAGAACTGGGGGTGGCAAAGCCCGACACCATGTTGAGCAGGGTGGATTTACCGCAGCCGGAATGGCCGATCACGCAGACGAATTCGCCGCGGTTCACCTCGAGGTTGATGTCCGCCAGCACCGGATAGGGGCCGCGCGGGGTGGCATAGACCTTGGAGAGCTGCTCGAAGCGCAGCAGGGGCGGCGGAGCCGCTGCGGTTGATGCGGCGGCGGCGGCCTGGGAGTGGGCCAGGGTGTCTGGGGTGAACATCGAGGGGATGGGGATGGAGTGACGTTGAAGTGGGGTGGGGTGCCGATGGGTGGAGCTGGCCTGGCAAGGGGAACGCCGTGGCTGCAGCCCTCAGCCGGCGAGCGCCCGGGGCGCACCGATCGCGATCTCGGCAATGCTGAAGTCGCGATGCACGGGCACGGCGTTGAGGTAGTCGATCGGGTGGTCGACGTCGAAGGGGCGGCCGTCGAACAGTTCGATCGCACCGCGCTGATAACTGACCGCATCGAGCCCCAGTTCGCGGGCGGCGGTGCTGAACACTCCCACAGCGCAGATGCGCTCGAGAATCTCCACATAGTTGCGGGGGAAGGGAATCTCACCCCAACGGGCCAACTGGGTGAGAATCCAGAGGTGCTCGCTGCGGCTGGGCCGGTTGACGCCCTTACCGAAGAACAGGTGGTGGGGAACGCTGGAATTGCCGTCGGCACCGGTTTCGCTGAACCAGATCACCTCCTTTTTCATGCCGAGGTAGCGGCGATCGCTGAGCAGCTCGCTCATCTCCCCCCAATGGCTCGGTTCGGCGCAGTACCGGCAGGCCTCGAGCAGGGCCTTGGTGAGAGCGATGTGGGTGTTGGGATAGGCCAGAGCCCAGTCCTCGCGGACCCCCAGCACCTTGCCGGGATGGCCGGGCCAGATCGCCAGATCGCCCGCTACCGTGAAGCCATGGCCATCGGCCAGGGCCCGATCGAGCCAGGGGGCGCCGATGCAGAAGCCGTCGATGCTGCCGTCCTTGAGATCGGCCAGCATCTGGGCCGGCGGAATCGTCTGCAGGTGCACATCGTGATCGGGATCGATCCCATGGGAGGCCAGCCAGTAGCGCAACAGCAGGTTGTGCATCGAAGCCGGATGGACGATGCCGAGCCGGTGGGGCTCGCGCTGATGACTCTGCAGATAGCGGCGGTAGTCGTCGACGTTGTGGACGCCTTCATCGGCCAATCGCCTGGCCAGGGTGATGCCGTTGCCATTGCGACTCAGGGTGAGCGAGCTGACCACCGGCAGCGGCGTGCCGCCATGGCCGCCGGCGCTCATCCAGGCCGGCATGCCGGAAGGCATCAGGGCCGCATCGAGGGTGCCATCCACCAGGCCATCGGTGACGCCGCGCCAGCTGGTTTCGCGCACCAGCTGCACCGCATCGAGGCCGTGCTTGCTGAAGAACCCCTTGGCCTCCGCCACCGCCAGGGGCGCACAGGCGGCCAGCGGCACAAACCCCAGGTCGAGATTCACCTTTTCAAGGCCATGGCGGGCCAGCACCTTGTGGGGTTTGGCCTGCCATTGCTTGACCCGCTTCTGGCGGTTGAGGAAGTAGATGATCTCGGAGCGCAGGCTGTAGTAGCTGGGGTGGTGCACCACCGAGAGTCGCTGACGCGGCCGCGGAATGTCGACCTCGAGAATGCCGCCGATCATCGAGCCGGGCCCGTTGGTGAGCATCACGATCCGGTCGGAGAGCAGCACCGCCTCATCGACGTCGTGGGTGACCATCACGGCAGTGAGCTCATGCTCATTGCAGATCTGC
>CAIZOZ010000359.1 GCA_903934745.1 uncultured cyanobacterium | reverse complement strand
GGTGTTCCTGGTTCCGGGCACGCCGTATCAGCTCAATTACGCCTCGGTGACCGGGCTGCCGAACAACCGGGTCAGCTTCAGCTACTCCAACGGCGGGCTCCTGCTCAGTGCCACGGGTGACTGTGTGCTGGGTCTGGTGGATGGACAAGCCGTCAGTGGGCTCAGCGCCCAGTTGCTGCAGGCGGCCTGCACCGTGGCCTATGGCTCCGGTAGCTGACTTCACCCAATTTCGGCACCTTGATGGAACGCTTCCAGCAGTCATTGCAGGCCTTGCGCCAGCTGAGTCATGTGGCGGCTGTCGGCCGCAGCGGCGGCTCTCTGGACAAGATCGCCGATCTGGCGGAGAGCTTTCTGGATACCCCCCAGATGGAGCAGTGCATCGCCCGTTTCCGCGCCTTTCCCGGTGGGGCGGAGATGATGGACGAGCGCTATCAGCCTGTGCATCCGGACCTGGAGGAGCTGGCCCGGATGGCCCCGGGCAGCCTGGGTCATGCGTACGCCAACTTGATCCGCGGCTTCAACTACGACCCGGAGTTCTTCCGCCCACGGCCTGTCGACGTCGCGGAGCAATGGCTGCTGCGCAGGATTGCTTCCACCCATGACATTCACCATGTCGTCAGTGGTTTCGGCACCGAAAGGGCGGGTGAGAGTGGCGTGCTGGCGATCACCGCCTCCCAGGTCGGCTTCCCTCCCTACGTCTCCTTGAACCATGCCGCCCAGCTGTCGATCTATCGCTTCCAGCTGCCGCGCTATCCGGCCGTGAGCCGGGCCATCAGCCATGGCCACACGATCGGTTTCACCGCTGCCCCTTTCTGCACAGCGCGCTGGGAAGAGGGCTGGGAGCTGCCGGTGCAGGAATGGCGCCAGCGGCTGGGGGTGATCTACCCCGCCGATCAGGAGAGCTATGGGCTGGTCGTGCCCTGAGTGAGCTGGATACGGCCGCCAAGGTCGCCACCCCCAGACCAAGAACGGGCTCCCGGAAGCAAGTCGGGCCGCTGCCGGGCCAAACACCAAGGTTTGGGGTGCTGACGAATCCTGGATGGGTTTCTGCTCACCCCTGAGTTGACCAAGGCGGATCTACTTCTTGCCGCCAATGCGGGTTTTCCAGCCAAAGGCCACACCCAGCTTCTTGCTTCGGGGTAAGGCACCAGAGAGGAAGGCAAAGCCCACCGCATAGAACAGTGCCGAGAGGACGATGCGGACAGTTTCCTTGAACAGCCGATCCGGCTTGAATGAGGATTGGGCCTCGACGATGCTTTGCTGGAGGCGATTAGCCACTTGATCGGCCCCAACCAGAAGCTCCTGGCGCAGTTGATTGATCGGGGTACTCAGCTGGGTTGGGGTGAGACCTGCGTTATTGCCCGCCAGTTGCTGCAGCCTGGCTTGAATCTCCTGGGTGCTGGTGGCGGTGGCGATGGCTTGGCGCAGTTCGGTCAGTTTGGCGGCTGATTGGCTGCTTTGTTTTTCGGCTTGGCTGGTGACGGTGCGGTACAACCTCCATCCTGCGGAGACCTGCAGGGGGATCAGCAACAGGAAGCCGATGGCGGCGGCCAGGGCCCATTGGCGGAAGGCTTTGTTGCGGGTCCGCAGCCGTTTGCTGCTTGGGTCAAAAACTAGGGCCAGTGGTGTGAGCAGGGCACCTACCAAGGCCAGCGAACCGTTGTTGATCAGGTCTGCGGTGAGGGCTAAATGCCACTGGGCATCCAGGAGCTTGGGTGGCCAGGCGCTGACCAGAACGGCCGCCAGAAAGATCCCCAACAGAGCCAGTGACAGGGCTTCCAAAACACCAGCGAAGGAAGGATCGGTGCTGATGGGGGTTGGGGATTTGGATTGCACGATGTATGGCTGCTAGAAACAGGATG
>CAIZOZ010000358.1 GCA_903934745.1 uncultured cyanobacterium | reverse complement strand
TCAACACCTATGACCTCTTCAATGAGAATGGGGCTGCAACCCCCTTCAACCCAAAGAAAACAGGGGCCAAAAATGGCATCGACTTCTACCAGCTGACCTATCAAACCAAGATCCCAGAAAACAATAAATCCTACATGGTCTCGGGACTTCTGGCCATACCCAGGCTGCGGCAGTCCAAGACCATTCCCCTGCTCTCCTGGCAGCACGGAACAATCTTAGATCCCAACGATGCGCCGTCTTCGCTGATCAAAAATGACCGCATCCAACGGAGCCCCTATGGCATTCCTAGAAGCGCGGAAACCCTCCTGAATGTTGTTCGGGTCGCGGGGAATGGCTACATCCTTGCTGCAGCTGATTACATCGGCAATGGCTTGTCCAAAACTACCCAGGCCTACGCCGTCAAGGGAGCCACGCAGCAGACTACCGCCGACATGCTGAAAGCATCCAACGCGGTCTTGCGGAAGCTCGGCGTCAACCCAGGCCCGCTGTCCCTGTTCGGCTGGTCCCAGGGCGGCCTGAGCACGCAATGGCTCAGCAGCAAGCTCCAGAACGATGGCATTGCCGTTAAGAAACAGGCGATCACCAGCGGCCCCACAGACCTGCAACAAACATTGAGCTACTGGATCAACGACTACCCAGGAAACCCGCCCTGGCTGACCAGCGTTGTACCACTACTGATTGGATCTTACGAAAAATATTATGGCATCAAGAATCTGATGAAGCAGGCCTTTCGCCCCGAATACCTTGAGACAGCTAAAAAAATCTACAACAAACAGATCGATTGGGACACCACGCTTCCCGACAAGAGCGGAGCCTTCCTGGGATTGCCCCTCAAGGCCAAAGATATGCTGACGGGTCAATTCATAGACGACTTCAACAGCAAAAAGGGCGCTTTTTACGACAAGATAGTCGGCAATACAGCGCTGGAAACCAAGTACAAGATGCCCTCCACCTTCTATGGCGGGGGCTCGGATACCATTGTTCCCGAACGCCTTGCGATCGAGATCCCTGTTCGCTATCAGGAGAACCTGGGCAGCTCCCTAGCCATGGGCATCAACATCGGTTCCGAAGCCACCCACCGCAGCGCCGTCCTTGGCAGCCTGTTCGGCAGCGTCTCCGATCCTTCCAACAACCTGCTCCAGTGGTTCAACGCGGCCTAGCTCTCGCACCAGTCCTGGTGATCGCCAGCGGCAACGCCGGCAAGGTGCGCGAGTTCGCCCACCTGCTGGCCGATCTGCCCCTGGAAATCCGCCCCCAGCCCGAGGGCCTGGAGGTGGAGGAAACGGGAGCCACCTTTGCGGAGAACGCCCGGCTCAAGGCCACGGCCGTGGCGCTGGCCACCGGCTGCTGGGCCCTGGCTGACGACTCGGGGCTGGCGGTGGCGGCCTTGGGTGGGGCGCCGGGGGTGCATTCAGCCCGCTACGCCGCCACTGACCCCGAACGGATCGAGCGACTGCTGCGCGAACTGGCCGCCGCCACGGAGACCGCAGACACGAGTGCCACTGACACGGGTGCCACTGACACGCTGGCCCCAGAGACGGTGGCCACTGACACCGTGGTCACAGGCCCAGCTGGCACCTCCGCCGGTGCCGCCGCCAGCTCCGACCGCAGCGCCCACTTCACCGCGGCCCTGGCCGTGGCCGACCCCCAGGGCCGCATTCGCCTGGAGGTGGAGGGTCACTGCCCCGGGGTGATCCTGGACGCCCCCCGCGGCAACGGCGGCTTCGGCTACGACCCGGTGTTTCTGGTACTGGAAACCGGTCTCACCTTCGCCGAGATGGACAAGGCCACCAAAGGGCGGATCGGCCATCGCGGCCGCGCCTTCGCGCTGCTGGCGCCGGGGCTGCGGCAGCTGCTGGGCGCTCAGGCCTCCGCCCACTGCTCAGGAGCTTGAAGTCCTGGGCAGCCATGAGGCCACCAGCGGAAAGACCAGCACCGAGAGGGCACCGGCCCCCACCAGGGCCGCGGCGTTTTCGGGGCGCATCAGGCCGGCCCTCAGCTCCAGCGTCGTCACCGCCACGATGATCGGCAGGGCCGTGGCCACCAGCAGCGCAAAGCGACTGCGCTCAATCGGATCGGGAATCGCCGAGCGATAGAGAAAGAACTGGGGTAAGCCCCGGACCAGCAGCATCAGAACAAAGAAAATCCCCATGCGCAGGGGCTTCTCAATGATCGAAGCAATATCGAGATTGGCACCGGAGACGATGAAGAAAATCGGCACGAAAATACCGAACGCCACGCCTTCCACCTTCAGAGCCAGCAGGGTTTCCTGCTCCTCTGGCAGATAACGGCGCAGGATCACTCCAGCCACAAAAGCTCCGAGAACGGCATCAAGACCGAATCGATTCGCTATCACCAGCAAAGCGACCAGCAGCAGGATCGTCAGCCGCAGAGCCGTCTGGGAGCTCGTGTGGTGGCCACGCTGCACCACCTGCACCATGCGGTCATTGGCCAGATGCAGGGGCAGCCGCGCCAGGATCAGGGCGGCAGCGGCAAACATCAGCAAAGACAACACAGCCACCGCCGTGTTCGAGGCCCCCAGCAGCAGCGAGATCGCCAGGATCGGCCCGAACTCCCCCATGGCCCCAGCGCCCATGAAGTAACGCCCGAAGCTGCTGCGCAGCTCACCCCAGTCCCGCAGGATCGGCAGCAGGGTGCCGAGCGCCGTGCTGGTCAAAGCGATCGCAATGCCCGTGAAATCGTCGATCAGACCGGCCAGCTGCAGGGTCCCGGCCGCCGCCATCGCCGCCAGGGCACTGCAGAACCAGCCGATGGCGGCCAGGCGACCGGAACGCCCGCGAATCGCCGCCTGCTCCAGCTCGAGGCCGGCGGCAAAGAAGAGAAAACCCAGGCCCAGCTCCGCCAGCAGCTCGATCGCGTCATCGATCACGATCCAGTGCAGCCCATGGGGTCCGAAAACCACCCCGGCAGCCAGAAGCACCACCACCTCCGCCAGCCGCAGCCGCAGCAGCCCCAGCACCAGGGGAGCTGCGGCCGCAATCAAGGCGATCACCAGTAGCGACGACAGCTCCTTGCCGATCGCCGTGTCGCCGGCCACCAGAAGCAGGGGGGACAGCATCCAGAAACAGGGCGACGAGATCGGTATTCAAGTCGCTGGGCCGCTGCCGAGCCGCTCCACCTTGAACAGCGCGGGGGCCAGCAAGAGCCCAGCGCAAACAGTTCGGGATTGGGCTTGATTCAACTCAACTCAACTCAACTCGACTCGACTCGGCTGGACAGGACTAGACAGAACAGCACCGGAGCGAAGAGAACTGAATCGGGATCTGAATCTGAATCTGAATCTGAATCTAAATCTGGATCACCGCGTCGAAAACCGCCTTGCGGCTTGCTTTGCCTCCAAAAGGCCCGACCCGCCCCATGGAACCAGCCTGCGCTGCGGACCTGACTGAAGCGGGCTGGCAACGCAGCACAACCATTCACACCCCGTCGCCCCTGCCAGGCGGCTCCAGCCCCTGGCAACCCCTGCCAAATGGGTGCCAACAAACAGCACCGCAGCAGCCAGGCTCCCCTAGACTTAAAAAGAACTTATCAAAAATTCCCAATGTCAAAAGCTCAGCTGATTGCTTTCTTTGCCAAGGTCGACGCCGATCCCGCCCTCAGGCTGCAGGTGGATGCGGCTACCGACGGCAGCGCCGTGGTGGCCATCGCCCACACCGAAGGCTTTCTGTTTTCGGCGGCCAGCCTCTCGCGCCATCAGCGCGGCTGAGCCCAGCGCGATCGGGGGCGCTGGGCAGGGGCGCTGGGCTCAGCCCAGCCCCAGATCTCCCACCGCAGCGATCCACTGCTGCAGGCGCCAGTCGACACTGCCACTGATCAGCATCGGGTCCTGGCGGATCAGGGCTTCGGCGGCCGCATGATCGCTGGCCTCCAGCAACAGCAGCCCGCCGCCGCCGGGGCGCCCGTCGCCGTCGACCAGGTAGCCGCTGCTGATCCGCACCCCCTGCTGGCGCAGCTGCTCCACCCAGGCGCGATGGGCCTTCAGATGGGGGGCCACGGCGGCGTGGGGGACACGGATGGTCTCGGTCTTGATGAACCAGGGCATCGGCGGATTCTGGCGGGCTTTTTCAGGCAGGCTCCGGCCTGGCCGGGCACGACAGCCAAGCGGCGGACCAGCCGACCGGCCCAACCATGGCCAACGCAGCGAATTGCCGCCGGCGGCTGGCCGGGACCCTCAGCACGACCACCATGGAGATCGTTGCGAGCGACGCCCATGACCACCCCTACAGGCCTTGGGTCTCGCCTTGCCAGCCAGCTGCGCCGCACGCCGCCGCTGGTGGCGGCGATGGCGGTGCTGGGGGTGGGCCTGGTGCTGTCCAGCGCCATCCTGGTGAAGGGCCTCCGCCGGGCCAATGACACGATCACGGTCACCGGCGCCAGCACCGAACGCATCCGCAGCAACCACGTCGACTGGAGCCTGGGAGTGGCCGCGAGCAGTCCCAGCCAGCCGGCTTCGTACCAGGCCCTGCAGCCGGCCGTGCAGCAGACCGTTCGGTTTCTGACGGCCCAGGGCCTCCCCGCCGCGCAGATCCAGCGGGATGCGGTGCGCTCCGAACGGGAGGATCAGCGCGATCCCCGCACCAACGACCTGCGCTCCACCACCTGGACCACCCGCCAGGAGATCCGGGTGAGCAGCGCCGATGTGGAACTGGTGCGCAAGGTGGCTGCCGCCG
>CAIZOZ010000357.1 GCA_903934745.1 uncultured cyanobacterium | reverse complement strand
TGGTGCAGAACGCCGGTGGAGACGATCAGATCGAAGTCGCGATTGAGGCTGGGGACCGCTTCGATCGGCAGCCGATGCAGCTCCAGGTTCTGCAGCCCGTACCGCTCCTTGAGCCGTTGTTGATGGTTCAGCGAAGGCTGGCTGACGTCGATGGCGACGACGTGGGACCGGGGGTTCGTGTAGGCGAACACCGCCGCCTGGTTGGTGCCGCAGCCCGCGATCAGGATGTCCAGATCAGGCCTGGGTTCCCGGTCCGGCCAGAACAGGCGCTGGGCATGGCTGGGATCGAACCACTGCCAGTTCTGCTCCAGCCAGGCCGGCAGATCGACGATCGGTTCGGGATACAGCCAGCGTTCATATTGACTGGCCACAACATCGCTGAGCGGACCGGAGTTCATGGCGGTTCTGGGCTCAGCCCGGTAGGCAGGCATCCAATCTTCTCAGACGAATCCGCTTCGATCCGGCTGACGTGGTTGTCCCCTTTTCAGGTGCTCAGCGCACCCCCAGCCACTTGTGGCCCTGCAGGCTCAGGCGCCAGGCGGGATGGCTGCGCACGTAGGTGATCGCCAGCTCCTGGCCCTGGGCCGACTCCCAGCCAGGCTGCAGCAACAGCGCCGGGCCCAGCACGCTCGGCGGGCCGTCAGCGCTGTCGCGGTCCGCGGTGGTGGCAGGAACCGGGGCGGTAGGGCCACCGCTGATGCCGCCGCTCAGGTTGGGGAGCTGCCTGGCCTGGATGGCCTGCTCAGCCATCGCCTCAGCGAAGGCCAGATCGGTGGGCCCATGCACCACCACCTTGAGCTCATCGCAGGCGGCCAGCAGTTCGGGGCCGGGGGGGCAATGGGCTTTGGGCGAGAGGGTGATCCAGGCGAAGCGGCCGCTCAACGGCGCCGTGCCACTGGTTTCCAGATGCAGCGGCAGGCCGGTGCTCGCCAGGGCGGCACAGAGGGGATCAAGGTCCTGTTCCAGGGGCTCGCCGCCGGTGATCACCACGAAGGCGGCCCCGTCATTGGCCGCCGCAAGAGCCTCGGCGGTGAGGTCCCCCAGGCTGCGCTGGCCGTGGGCGGCCGCCGGCCAGGAGTGCTTGGTGTCGCACCAGCTGCAGCCGACGCTGCAACCCGCCAGCCGGATGAAGAAGGCGCTGCGGCCTGCATGGAGCCCTTCGCCCTGCAGGGAGTGGAAGGTCTCGACGACGGGCAGGGACAGCGATACCAAGGCGGACACGCTCTAGGGGGGCTTGTAAGGGATGACAGCGTCAGCCTGCCAGCCGAGCCGCAGCGGCGGCAGGATCCGCCTCTGCCCAGTGATGGCAGTCTCGCCATGGCTGCGTCAGACCGCGGCAGAGAAGCCTGCCGGGCGAGGTCGGCTCGGTCGTCTGCCCACCTCTCTGTGCCCACAGGGGAGGGCGCTGTGATCTCAGGGCTGGTCGCGCTCCTGCTCGCGCAGGATCTCGTTGATGTAGCCCTTTGAGCCTTGATCGCGACCGAAGCTCCATCGGCCGTTACGCGGACGAGGAGCCTGAGTCTGAGGATTAATGGCCTTGCGGAGAGCCTGATTGCGCTGGCGCATCCAGTTGCGGCGGCGCATCCCGGCCAGCCCGTCCGCTATGGCCTGTAACTGGCTCCTTTTGGTGGCCTTGCGGAGAGCCAGATTGCGCTGGCGCATCTTGGCCAGCCCGTCCGCTATGGCCTGCAACTGGCTCCTTTGCGTGTTTCCATTCCAGCTCAGGGCCGACAGCCCCAAGGCGCACACCAGAGCCGACAACACCAGTCGCAGGCTCTCCCTGCCCATGGCGAAGAGGGTTTCAGCCCTGGGACCAGCTGCCTGGTTGCGCAAGGCTGCGAAGTTGCTGGCCAGGGAGGCGCGCAGCTGAAGCTTGAGATCCGGGAGCGGCTGGGCCAGGTCAGTGGATGTGAGCTGCGGCCCCTGCAACTGACGCAGGCGGCTGGCCAGCGAAGCCCCGTCAGCCGCCTGGTCGATGGCCTGGAGGGCCTGCTGCTCCAACCGATCCATCGCCCGCTGGCGGCTCTGGGCCTGGAGCTGCAGCCCCTGCACCTGCCGCCAGGTGGACACCAGATCCAGCGGAATCATCAGCAAATACACCACCGCAGCCAGAGCGGCAAGGCGGCAGACACGCAGGCGCCAGGCCCGAACAGCCGGCGCCCCGTCGCCCCAAGCAATCGCCAGGCGGAGCAGGGCCACACCGATCAACAGCAGCGGCGCATTGTTGACCAGGGTGACCACCAGCTGATGGGCCCAGACGGGACTGAACAGCTGCAGCGGCAGGATCGCCAGCAGCGACCAGATGCTGAACAGGGCCAGCAGCAGGAAGCCGGTCCAGTCCAGGGGGCGGGTGTCGGGCGGTGGGCTGCTTGTCTCAGCTGAGCGGGAGCGTTCCATCAGGGGCGAACGAGGGGGAGAAGGGCGGAATCGATGTGGCCCACGGCGCGGCTGCGGAGCCAGTGGAGAACCTCGGGTAGCAGGCGCTCCGGCGGTTTGGCGGCAGGCGTTGCCTCGCTGGCGAGCAGCTGTTCCAGACGCTCGCGGCCGGGATCGGCCAGGCCGGCCTGCAGCAGCAGCGCCGGCCGGCTGTGGGGTTGCAAGGCCAGGGCATGGCCGCAGCTCAGCGCGGCCTCCTGGGGCATCTCCAGCCAGGCCAGGCAGAGGGCCAGCAGCAGGTGGGCTTCCGGCACCTGCAGGCTGAGGGCCTGGGCGTCGAGGCAGTGCTCGGCGGCCTGTTCGGCCTGGCCGGCGGCCAGGGCCAGGCGGGCCAGGCCTAGGTGGGCCGGGATTGCCAGACCGGCATCGGCGAGGGCCGCCCGGTAGTGCTCGGCTGCCGTCTGCGGCTGCCGCAGCTGGGCATGGATTTCGGCCAGGTTCAGGTGCTCGGCGGCGTTGCCTGGGCGAATCAGCGGCAGCAGCTCGCGGGCTTCTTCTTGTTGGTTCAGAACCAGCAGCGCCAACAGCTGCTGCAGGCGCATGGCGCTGGAGAGCGGCTGCCGTTGGAGGAAGGCCTCGGCCTGGCCCAAAGCGGCCCGGGGCTCGCCGCTGGCCAGCAGGCATTCCGCCAACAGCAAGGCGTAGCGTGGTTGGCGGGGTTGCTGTTCCACCAGCGGCTCCAGCCAGGGGATCGCTTCTGCGCCCCGGCCGGTGCGGGCGAGCACCACGGCGCAGTTGAAGGCGGTTTCGCGGCGCACGAAGGCCACCCGATCGGCCTGACCGGGCGGCAGGGCGGCCAGATAGCCCAGATCGATCAGTTGTTTCACGGCCTCGTGGGCCTCAAACGGATCGAGCCGCTGCTCGGCGGGATGTTCGCCGGCGTCGCCGCTCAACAGCTCCCAGCTGGGGATCGGCGCCAGCGGATCGGCCTGCAGCAGTTCTGTTAGCACGCGGCCGTCCATGTCTGCTCCGGCCGGCAGCCCCAGCAGCGCCAGGGCGGTGGGGGTGATGTCGAGGAGGGAGGCGGCCGGCGTCTGGGCGCCGGGGCGGATGCCAGGGCCGGCCAGGGCCAGGATGCCGAAGGGCCGGTGCCAGCTGGCCTCCTGCTCGGCGCGGTCGTCACCTAGGGCGACGCCGCTGAGCTTCGGGCGGGAGGCGCCGTGGTGGAAGCCGTGATCGGAGAGCAGGATCACGTTGAGATCCCCATCGGGCCCGAGATCACCCGCCGCCGCCAGCAGCTCGCCGAGCATGCGGTCCTGTTCGCGGTACACCGCCTCGATCACCCCACCGAACAGCCGCTGCTGCCGCGTTGAGATGTGCGGCTGACGGGGAGGGGCGTAGGCCATGGCGTGGTGACCGGCCACATCGATCCACTCGTGAAACACCAGGAGGGCGTCCCAGTCGTTGCGGGCGGCCAGCGGCAGGGAGAGCTGATGGATCGTTTCAGCCCGTTCGGCGGCCGCACCGAGGGCCTGGCTGAGGGCCTTGTCTTCCGGCTGCCGTAGTAGGGCCGGATCGGGAAGGATGCGGGTGCGGGTGGCCGCCGCCGCGCCGACCGCCGCCTGCCTGGCCTGCAGCCACTCGCTGTGCTGCACGGCCGGATGCAGCGACTGCGCCGGGGGTTCGCTGGCCTGGAAAAACTGGTTGCTGAGCACCACCCCATTGATCGGCTCGGCCGGATAGGTGGCATACCAGTTCACGACATGGCTGCGCAGCCCGGAGAGCTGCAGCAGGTTCCAGAGGGCGCGGCAACGGCGGCTGGTGGAGGAGGCGAGCCGCAGGCCTTGGCCATCGGGGGAGGGCTCCACGAAGTTAAGAATGCCGTGGCGATCGGGGGTAACACCGGTGACGGCACTGGTCCAGAGCAGGGGCGACAGCCGCGGCTCCAGGCTGGCCAGTGGCGCACGGCCGCCCCACGCCAGCAGGCCAGACAGATGGGGAAGAGCCCCCGCCGCAAGCAGGGGATCAAGCACGTCCCAGTCGGCGCCGTCCCAGCCAAGCATCAGCAGGCGCATAGGATGGCCTGAGGCCGGCGGCGGCAACAAGAACCCGGCCCGACTCAAGCCGGGAGTTTGAACGAAGTAAGTGTGGTGTCCGGTGCCGGTTGCTTCGACGTTTGAAGAGTGCGGCGGCGTAGGCGGCGGGACCAGCCGAAGGCCGCGGTGGCGCCGAACAGGGGCAGCGGACCGG
>CAIZOZ010000356.1 GCA_903934745.1 uncultured cyanobacterium | reverse complement strand
GCCTTCCGATGCAGCTGTGGCCAACTCCAATAGCGGCCTGAGCAGGGTCACTCGAAAGTGGGGTAGTCCAAGACTAATGAGGCGTTCATGGTTGATCACCGGGCACAGTTCAAACCGGAGAGCGAATGGCAGAGGGAACCAACGCGCATCTCGCCGGATCTGAACCTGCCAACGCCCCTTGATCGGGCGGATGGAAGCCATCGCGGTTTGTGATCACAGAAGACCGCAAGACCGCTGAGAATTCCCGAAGAAAATAGATGGGCGATACTGGATTCGAACCAGTGACCCCTTCCGTGTGAAGGAAGTGCGCTACCGCTGTGCTAATCGCCCAAGTGCAGCCACCAGGATCTGGTCCGTGGCTCGTGGGGCAGCATAGATCACGGCTGGGGCGGATCCGTTCCGCTGCGGACCCCTCGGGGGTGGGGGCGTTGATCCTGCAGCATGGAGCCTTGCCAGCCGCTGCCGGTGTCCGAGTCCGCCGCCATTCCATCCGCCGATATCCCTGTCGCTGAAACCGATGTGCTGATCATCGGCGGCGGCGTGTGTGGCACCGCCCTGCTGTTTGAACTGGCCCGTTACACCGACCTCGGCCACCTCACCCTGGTGGAGCGCTACGACCAGCTGGCCCAGGTCAACTCCCGTGCCACCAACAACAGTCAGACGATCCACTGCGGTGACATCGAGACCAACTACAGCCTCGAGAAGGCGCGCTCGGTGAAGCACACCGCCGAGATGATCGGCCGCTACGCCGAGTTGCTGGCGCCCGAGCAGGCCCGTCGCTGTGTGTTCCGCACCCCCAAGCTGGTGCTGGCGGTGGGGGAGCGGGAATGTGCCTTCCTGCGCCAGCGCTTTGCCAGCTTCTCGCCCCATTTCCCGGCGATGGAGCTGCTGGAGAAAGCGCAGATCGCCGAGTGGGAGCCGGCCGTGGCCCTGGTGGATGGGGTGTTGCGCCCCGAGGAGATCGTGGCGATCGGCATCCGCCATTCGCCTACCGCGGTGGATTACGAGGCCCTGGCCGAGTCGTTTGTGCAGCAGGCGCGCCTGGCCTTGGCCGGCAGCGGCCGCCAGCTGGATCTGCAGCTGGGCACTGAGGCCGAGCGGCTCGTGCCGGAGGCCGATGCCATTCGGGTGGAGCTGCGGGGCCCCACCGGACGCCGCACGCTGCGGGCCCGCCATGTGGTGGTCAATGCCGGCGCCCACAGCCTGTTGCTGGCCCAGCGGCTGGGTTTCGGTCTGGAGTACTCCTGCCTGCCGGTGGCGGGCAGTTTTTACTTCACGCCTGATCTGCTGCGCGGCAAGGTCTACACCGTGCAAAACGATAAGCTGCCCTTTGCCGCGATCCATGGCGATCCGGATGTGCGGGCCCCCGGCAAGACCCGCTTCGGCCCCACGGCGCTGCTATTGCCGTTGCTGGAGCGTTACCGGCCGGCCTCGTTCTGGCAGTTCCTGCAGGTGCTGCGACTTGATTGGGCCGTGCTTGCCGTGTTCTGGCAGCTGTTCAGCGTGGCCGATATCCGGAGCTACATCGTGCGCAACCTGCTGTTCGAGCTGCCCTGGCTGGGCCGCCGTCTGTTCCTGGCCGATGCCCGCAAGATTGTGCCCGGCATGAAGCTGGAGGATCTGCGCTTTGCCAAGGGCTATGGCGGCGTACGGCCCCAGCTGATCGACAAGCGCAACCGTCGCCTGATGCTCGGGGAGGTGAGTATCCCGGCGATCCCCAGGCTGATCTTCAACGTCACCCCCTCCCCTGGCGGCACCTGCTGCCTGGGCAATGCCGAACGGGATCTGGAGGTGATTGCGGCCCAGCTGGATTGCTGGGTGGATCGCCAGCGGCTGGCCCGGGAGTTGCATGGGGAGTCGGTTGAGGCGGTGGCGGCGGAGAGTCGCTCGTCAGGCAGCGATGGCCCCCTCGATCGGCGCAGCGAAGCGGCCTAGCGTTTGAGTGTGGTGGGCTGCAGGCGATCAACCGGGCGGTCGGTTTTGCCTTGGTCGGTCGCGTCGGTGAGTGCGGACTGCTGGGCCTGGAGCGCTTGATTCCCGTGCTGGGCGGCATTCTTGGCGCTGGTCTCGACGACGGGAGCACCCGTCGCCTGGGTGCGTTCGCCTCCGCGGCTCTGGCTGGCGGGGCAGGGGATTCAGCGGCCCGAGCCAGGACCAGCCGTGATCAGGCGGTGGAGGTGATCGATATTGAGCTGATCGACGTGAGAATCATCGAGTGATTTCCCCCTTGCGCCCTTGATTCTTCAACGGCTCGATCCTGCTGATCCCGAGGCGCTCGCCGGCTACGAACGGGCCTTTTACGCCGCCTTCGCCCGCGCCAAGGCCAACCTGCTGGTGCGGCGCCTCTGGCACTGGGATGACAGTGCCGGCCGTATTCGCACTCGTATTCCCTATGCAGATCAGGTTGTTTTTCTATTGCGTGATCCAGGGGGCGCTGGCCTTGGCGCCGTGGACACCGCCATCGCCCTGAACTGCCGGCTCGCCGAGCATCAGAGCGCGATCCTCGGCTTTGAGCCGCCGCCGCCACTGGAGGGTCATTGCGAGATTCTGGCCCTGTTCTCGCGGCGTGACGCCGATCTCTCCGGCCTGCGGAACTTCATGCGCACGGCGGCCCAGCAGGCCCTGGAGCTGGGCCTGAAAACCGCTGATGCCACCTGCACCGACCGCTTGCTGCCCGTGTACCGCCACATCGGTGGCCAGCCCCTCGACACCTCCAGCATCGACGGCGAGCGCCGCACCCGCCTGCGCTTCAAGCTCGAGACCATGGCCCAGCTCGAGCGGCTCACCTAAGGGGTCAGGATGGAGGGCCCCTGCCGGCCCATCCCGTGACCACCGGCTTCCATGACTGGGATTTTCGCCCGCCCCAGTCGGCTGCGATCGGCGACCATGACGTGCCTCTGGTCTCCAGCCATCTTGAGGGGCGTCGCATTGCCCTGGTGGTCACCGGCGGTATCGCCGCTCTGCGGACGCCGGATCTGGCCCGGGCGCTGCGCCGCCGCGGCGCTGAGGTCACCGCGATCTGCAGTGCCGAGGCCTTGCCCTTCGTGGGGCGCCAGGCCCTGGAATGGGCCACCTGCAGGCCCTTGGTGACCCGCCTGAGCTGGCGGGCCGAGCATCTCTCCGATGCCGAGCCCTTTGATGTCTGGCTGGTGGCGCCAGCCACGGCCAACACCATCGCCAAACTGGCCAGCGGCATCGCCGATACGCCCGTGACGGCGGCGCTGGCTTCGGCCCTGGGGCGCCTGGAGCAGGGCCGCACCCGGCTGGTGATGGCGCCGACCATGCACGGCTCGCTGCACACCTCGATCCTGGAGCGCCAGGCCCGGTCGCTGGCGGCGCTGGGGGTGACCCTGGTGGCGCCCCGCGATGCCTACGGCAAGCACAACCTGCCTGATCTGGAGGTGCTGGTGGCGGCCGTCTGCCGGGCCGTCAGCCGCCGTCCGCTGCGGGGCCGGCGAATCCTGGTGACCGGCGGCCCTACCCCGGTGCCGATCGATGGCGTGCGCCGCATCGTCAATCGGTTCAGCGGCCGGCTGGCGGCGGCGATCAGCGAAGAGCTGTTGTTGCGGGGCGCCGATCCCCTGCTGCTGCTCGGCCAGGGGTCGACGCCGCCGCCTGCCTGGATTCCCCATCACCTGGTCAGCAGCTTTGACGACTACCGGGATCAGGTGCTGGCGGCGCTGGCGGGGGGGCTGGATGCCGGTATTTTTTCGGCGGCGGTGGCCGATTACCGGCCCCGACAGGTGCATCCGGGCAAGTTGGCCAGTGGCGAGGCGTCGCTGAGCCTCGAGCTGGAGCCGACGGAAAAGGTGATTGATCAGGTGCGCGCTGCCGCCCCCCGGCTGCCGATGGTGACCTTCAAGGTGCTCGCTGGCGGCAGTGACGCCGAGCTCTTGGCCGTGGCCCGCGCCAGGTTGGATCGCTTTGAGCTGGTGGTGGCCAACCGGGCCGAAGAGGTGCGGGGCGACGAGCAGAGCGCTTGGTTGGTGAGTGCCAGTGGCGAAAGCCGCTATGGCGGCAAGCCCGCCATCGCCCGGGCGATCGTCGACTGGCTGGAGCTGGCGTCGCCGCCATGGCCGTGAGCGGCCTGGCGATCAGCCAGCTTCGGTACAGCGCTGGATCCGGGCCAGCACGGCGGGGTTCACTTCGATGCTGGTCGCTCCGGTGAAGAGGTCGTGGTGCTGGCGGCGCAGGTTGCGGGCCCGGGCATTGAGCTGGCGCTGGGCTTCGGCCAGCTCCAGGCGGTGGCGGTATTCCCAGGTCTGCAGCCCCTCATCCTGCTGCTGCTGCCAGAGGGCCAGCTGGCGCTCATAGCGCTGGCGATCGAGCTCCTGGTCCTGCTCGCTGAAGCGCTGCTCCCGGGCCTCATCCCAGACGGGAGGTGCGCTCAGCTGGGGCTGGCTCTGCTGCTTGACGCGGCTCAGCTGCCACTCAGCCTGGCGTAGGGCCGCCAATTCGGCCCTCAACGCCTGGCTGCTCTGGCGGCAGAGCTTGGCCTGCTTCTGCTGCTCGGCTTTGGGCGCAACCAGCGGCGGCTTGCTCCCTGGTGCGGGGCCCTGGCAGGCCATCAGGCTGGCCGCCAGCAGCAGGATCAGCGGGCCGAGATGTCGGCTCATGGGTGGCTCGGCAGCGGTGGCGGTGAATGGACGCCCATTGTCGCGGCGGTGGTTCAGAGCGCGCCACCCCGGAACAGGTGCTGGTGGCTGGCTGAATAGAGCCTGGAGCGGGCCTCTTCAGGCGCCGCCAGGGCCGGGCTGATCACGTAAAGGGTGGTGCGGATCAGCTGCTGTTGGCGGCTGGCGGCGGCCATCTCCTGCAGCGGCACCACCGTGAGCCACTGGTCCGGCCAGCTCACCCGGTAGCCGATCGCCACGGGAGTGTCGGCGGGATAGTGCAGCAGCAGCTCAGCCTGCACCTCCTCGACGTGACGGGCACTGAGGTAGAGGCACAGGGAGGCTCGCAGCGCTGCCAGGTGGGCCAGGGATTCGGTTTCAGGCACGCCGGTGCGGCCACCGGTGCGGCTGAGCACGATGGTTTGCACCAGGCCGGGGATCGTCAGCTCCCGGCCTAGGGCCGCGGCGGTGGCCTGGTAGGCGCTGATGCCCGGCACGATTTCGACGCTGATGCCGGCATCGGCCAGGCGGCAGATCTGTTCCTGAATCGCCCCGTAGAGACAGGGATCGCCATCGTGCAGTCGCACCACCCGCTTCCCGGCTCTGGCCCGATCGACCACCACGGCGATCACCTCTTCAAGGGTGAGGCTGCTGGTGCGGATGCGTTCACAGCCTGCCGGTGCCAGGGCTGCGATCTGGGGGCTCACCAGCGAGTCGGTCCAGACCAGCACCTCGGCCTGCTCCACCGCCCGGGTGGCCCGCAGCGTCATCAGGTCGGGAGCGCCGGGCCCGGCGCCGACGATCATCACGCCACTGCTCGGCTGCTGGGAGGTGGCCCCAGCGGCCTCAGGTGCTGCTGCAGCCTCGCTTGAGGCTGGGGACGAAAACGGGACGGGAGACGGGGATGAAGCAGGGATCAAGGCGTCACTCCACTGGGGTCGGGCAGGGGCCGGTGGCGGCCCAGCAACCACCACAGGCCCAGACCGCCGGCGGCGATCAGCAGCAAGCTCATCAGCTGGGCCATGCGCAGGCCGCCCTGGCAGAAGGGTGGCTCGCTGAACAGGCAGAGGGGATCAAGCCGCAGGGCCTCGATCCACACCCGGCCGCTGCTGTAAGCCATCAGGTAAACGCAGCTCATCGCTCCGGCCGGCAGGGCGATGCGGCCGCGGCTGGCCAGGCGGAACAGGCCCAGCAGCAGGGCACAGACCGCCAGATCCCAGAGCGATTCATAGAGAAAGGTGGGATGGAAACTGGACTCAGCCAGGAACAGCGCCGGTCGGTTGGCTGGCGGGATGATCACCGCCCAGGGCAGGGAGGTGGGCAGGCCGAAGGCTTCAGAATTGAAAAAATTGCCCCAGCGGCCAATCGCCTGACCCAGGGCCACCGCTGGCACCAGCACATCGAGCAGGGGCCAGAAGGCTTGGCGCCGCCAGCGGCAGAACAGGATCGTCACCAGGGTGCCGCCGAGCAGGGCGCCATGGATGGCAATGCCGCCGTGCCAGATCGCGAACACATCGGGCCAGTGGGCCTGGTACTGGCGCCATTCCAGTGCCACGTAGTAGGTGCGGGCACCGATCACGGCTCCAAGCACCAGCAGCGGCAGCAGATCGGCGATCAGGGCCGGATCGATGCTCCGCCGCCTTCCCAGGGCCATGGCCAGCAGCAGGCCCAGCAGCACCGCCGTGGCGATCAGCAGGCCATACCAGCGCAAACTCAAGGGGCCCAGCTGGAAAACCAGGGGCCCCGGTGAGCTCAGGGTGGACAGAAGAGCCATGGGCTCGGCAGCACCGCTGGGAATCAGAAGCCCTCCGCGGCCTGCACTTTCTCCACCTGGCGCTTCTTGAGCACCAGCATGATCTGGGCCAGGGCGACGACGGCGAAGAAGGCGAGCATGCCGTAGATGCGTACGGGGTTCTGAAGCACCACTTCCACATCCAGTTGGCCGAAGCCACCGACATTCGGATCATCGGTGAGCGCTGCGCCGGCTTCCACCTGATCGCCAACGGCCACCTGCAGGCTGGGGCCAGCAGGGATGGTTTCGGTGACGCTGCCGGAAGCCGTGCTGATCTCCACCAGCGTGGTGCCGTTCTCACCAGCGGTGACGCTGCTGATCGTGCCGGTGGCGGGGGCGTTGAACACACCGTTGTTGGTCTTCTCACCGGCGGGGGTCACCTGACCACGGCCGCGGTTGCCGCCGACGTGGAGCTGATATTTGCCGAAGTGGATGGAGCTATCGGTGGCGGGATTCGGTGCCAGCACTGGGAAGACGATCTTCTGGTGCTGGTCACCGGGGAGTGGGCCGACCAGGATGATGTTGGGCTGGTCGTCGCTGTACTGGGTGTAATAAACGCCGGCGGTTTCCTCCTTCAGCTCGTCGGTGAGCCGCTCGGGCGGGGCCAGGGTGAAGCCCTCGGGCAGCATCACCACGGCGCCCACGTTCAGGCCGGTGCGGCTGCCATCGCTGGACACCTGCTGCACCGAGGTGTCATAGGGGATCTCCACTTCAGCCTTGAACACCGTGTCCGGGAAGACCGCCTGGGGCACTTCGGCTCGGGTGATCTTCTTGGCCAGGTGGCAGTTGGCACACACCAGCTTGCCGGTGGCCTCCCGGGGATTGGCGTAATTCTGCTGAGCCCAGAAGGGATAGGCCCAGCTGGGGCTGGCGCCACCCAGCAGCACCGTGAAGGCAAGCAGGCTGCCGAACAGAAGGGAGAAGGAACGACGCATGGGGAGGGGCGGGCGGCGGAAGCTGGGATGGGGCGACGGGGCTGGGGCGCTGGCGCTCAGGGCGCGGGGATCAGCCCCACCAGGGCTTCTCGCCGGTTCGGAAGTCGGTTTCGGTCCACTGGCTCAGGAAGACGTTGTCGCTCTCGACGTTGATGTGGGCCAGGGCGAGAGGCAGGGGAGCCGGACCGCGCACCACCTTGCCGGTGGCGTCGTACTGGCTGCCGTGGCAGGGGCACATGAACTTATTGGCACCGCTGTTCCAGGGCACGACGCAGCCCAGGTGGGTGCAGATGGCGTTGATGCCGTAGTTGCCGATGGCCTCCGGGCCCTCGACGATCAGATAGGTGGGATCACCCTTGAGGCCCTGCACCAGGCTGCGGTCACCCTCCTTGTGGGTGGCCAGCCAGCCGCTGGCGGTGACCGTGTTGCCCAGCTCGTCCTTGGCGGTGGTGCCGCCGCCGGATCCGGCGGCCCGAGGCGGAATGAAGTAGTTGGCCACCGGGTAGAGCACACCGAGGGCCACGCCGGTGACGGAGCCGAAGGTGAGCAGATTCATGAACTGCCGACGACCCATGCTGGGGACGTCACCGCTCGAAGAGGCCGCAGGAATCTGGGTCATGGGCAACCTTCCGGAAGTCCGGTCCAACGTGGCGCCCATTATGAACCTTGCGGTTCCCGGCCCGTGTGGCTACCGCGCTCGCCCTCGGCCGGCTGCAACATGCTGTTGTGCAGCACATCGCCTTTCGTGTCCGTCAGCGAACCGTTCAGAGCCGATCAACCTCTCTCTGGTGAGGAGGTGCTGGCCCTGCTGCGCCGGCGCTGGCAGGCCTCCTACGACCTGCAGCTGGTGCAGCGTCGTGGTCGTTTGTATCTGCAGGTGATGTGGGCCTATCTGGAGCAGCAGTCGTTTCCGCTCACGGCCCAGGCCTACGCCGAAGCGCTGGAAGAGTTGGTGGGCACCCTCAATGGCCTGGGGGTCGCCGCCCAGGTGCGCCAGTGGTTGGAGACCACCCGCGACAAGCCCCGGCTCGGCAAGGCTCTGTCTCTTCCCCTGGAGCTGCCGCCGGGGCGGGCCAGCGAATTTCTGCTCTAAAGCGCTCCTGGTGGACGGCGGTCGGACCGCGCCCCAGGTTCGATGATCTGCTGGCTGGCCGGGCTTCGGCGGTGGCTCAGCTGCTGGTGGCAGGCGCCGGCCGCAGCCCCTGGGTCAGGGCCACCAGCCCGACGCCGATCAGATAGAGGGCCGTGATCGCGCCGCCGAGCAGCAGCATCGTCACCGGGTCGGTGGAGGGGGTCAGCACGGCGCCGGCCAGGGCGCTGATCAGGATCACCCAGCGCCAGGCCCCCAGCATGGTGCGGGCGTCGATCAGGCCGAGGGCGCCCAGCAGTAGCTGCAGCACCGGCAGCTGGAAGGCCAGGGCGGTGGCCACCATCAGCAGCAGCACGAAGTCGAGGTAGCGCTCAATCGACCAGATCGGTTCGACCACATCGGCGCCATAGCTGACCAGGAAGCGCAGAGCTGCCGGGACCAGGGCCGACCAGGCAAAGGCCAGGCCGGCGGCGAACAGCAGGGTGGATCCCGCCACGGCCGGTGCCACCAGGCGCCGCTCGCGGCGACTGAGCCCGGGCAGCACGAAGGCCAGGCCCTCGAACAGCACCCAGGGCAGAGCCAGGGTGAGGCCGGCGTAACCGGCCACCTTGAGCGAGACGAACAGAAACTCGCCGGGGGCCAGCTGCAGAAAGCGCACGCCAGTGGCGGGCAGCTCCAGCAACTTCACCAGCGGCTTCACGAAGGCCAGGCAGGCGGCCGCCGCGATCACCACCGCCAGGAGGCTGCGCAGCACCCGGCGGCGCAGCTCCTCCAGGTGATCCACCAGGGTCATTTCCACTTCGCCGGGAAACTCTGCCGCTGGCGCAGCGGCTCCGGCGGCAGCTTCGGCGTCGGCCAGCAGGGCAGAAGCGGTGGCCGATTCGGCTGCCGCGCTCAGCGCCAGGGCCTGGTTTGGCTCCAGGTCGGGGTTAGCGATGGTGTCCGGCTCGCTCATGGCATCCCTGTTCGACTGAGG
>CAIZOZ010000355.1 GCA_903934745.1 uncultured cyanobacterium | reverse complement strand
CATACGCGGGCTGTGCAGGACTGGCTTGCTGAGGGCCGTCAAGAGGGCGAAGCCCGCGAAGCCGCCAAGATGACTCTCCGCCTCCTCAACCGCCGCTGCGGCCCCCTCACAGGCGCCACCACCGCCCAGATCCAAGCCCTACCGCTGGAGAAGTTGGAAGCCCTGGCCGATGCCCTGCTCGACTTCCAGGGCCCGGCAGACTTGGCCGCCTGGCTGGCCGCCTGGCTGGCCGCCCACACCACCAACCCCGCCTGACGCCGCGCCACCACCGCCTGGCGCCTTCAGCCCAGTTGATCCGCAGCACGGCGCGGCAGCAGTGGCGGCTGCTGGCGGTGAACCTGGGCAGCAGCGTGCTGGAGGCACTCAGCGAGGGGGCGACACTGGCGGTGGTGTTTCTGGCGGTGCTGCTGCAGGCGCTGCAGAGCCTGGGCCGCTTCGCGAACAATGTGAGCGTGGGGTATTTCGCGGCCGAGTGCCGGGCGCGGGTGACGGCGCCGATCCACAACCCGGTCGAGCAGAGCGGCCAGCTCTGCTGGTTTTGCTGCTTCTGGGCACGGCTTCCAGCGACTGCATTGAACCCGGCTTGGCTTCCCCCTGAGCCACCAGGCGCCGCACGGGGTGCAGTCCTAACCTGAATTCATCGCCAGCACAGGTCATGACGCGTCAGTTCAATGTGGTGGTAGAGCGCGACGCGGAAGGGTTTTTCGTGGCCACGGTGCCGAGCCTGCCTGGCTGCCACACCCAGGCACGATCGCTGGATCAGCTGATGGAACGCGTGCGTGAGGCGATCGAGCTTTACCTCGAAGTGGAAGGCGAGCCCGGCGGGGAGCTGGATTTTGTGGGGGTTCAGCGCGTCTGCGTGGAGGCATGAGCCGTCTGCCAGCTCTCACCGGCAAGCAACTGGTCGCTGTGCTGCAGCAGTTGGGGTTTGAAAGCCTCCGGGTGAAAGGCAGCCATCACTTCCTCCGCCATCCAGATGGCAGAACCGAGGGCGAAGCCAGGGGCCGCCAGGAAGGCGAAGCCCGCGAAGCCGCCAAGATGACCCTCCGCCAACTCAACCGCCGCTGCGGCCCCCTCACAGGCGCCACCACCGCCCAGATCCAAGCCCTACCAGTGGAGAAGTTGGAAGCCCTCGCCGTAGGCGCAGCCTTCTCCGCAGGAGTTGCCCTGCTCGACTTCCAGGGCCCGGCCGACCTGGCCGCCTGGCTGGCCGCCCACACCACCAACCCCTCCTGACCCAGGGCCGTTAACACCTGGCGCCTCCAGCCCCGCTGCCCGCGCAGCGGGGCTTCTTGCTGCCCACTCGCTCGCCTCTATGCCCACCCCCCCACAAACCACCCCAGACCCCAGCCTGCGCCAACTCCTGCGCCAGCTCTGGGCCCACCTGGGCCGCCGCCGCCGCCTGCAGCTGGGGGTGTTGCTGCTGGTGATGCTGGCCAGCAGTGTGGCGGAGGTGCTGAGCCTGGCGGCGGTGCTGCCATTCCTGGCGGTGCTGGCCAATCCTGAGGGGCTGTGGGCCCAGCCGCTGGTGCAGCAGTGGGCGCCGCGGCTTGGGTTCGCCAGCGCCGAGGCGCTGCTGCTGCCGATCACGATCGCCTTTGCCGTGGCCGCCCTGGCGGCCGGCGCGATCCGGCTGCTGAACCTGTGGCTGAACGGCCGGCTAGCGGCGGCGATCGGCTCCGACCTGAGCTGTGAGGCCTATCGGCGCACGCTGTATCAGCCCTATGCCGTGCACCTGGCGAGCAACAGCAGCGAGCTGATTGCGTCGATCACCACCGACGTGGGTGTGGTGATCGGCCAGGTGCTCAATCCTCTGCTGCTGCTGCTGAGCTCAGCGCTGATTACCGCCAGCTTGGTGCTGGCGCTGCTGGCGATCGACTGGGCGATCGCGGTGTGTGCCGGACTGGTGGTGGGGCTGGTGTATGTGGTGGCGATGGCCGCCAGCCGCCGGCCGTTACAGGTGATGGGCCAGCGCCAGATGCTGCTCAACCGCCAACTGATTCAAGCGCTGCAGGAGGGGCTCGGCGCGATTCGCGACGTGCTGCTGGATGGCACCCAGGCGTTCTATGCAGACACCTACCAGCGGGCAGACCAGCCGCTCCGCCGCACCGGTGCGGATGCCGATTTTATCAGCACCTATCCCCGCCTGGTGCTGGAGCCCGTAGGCATGGCCTTGATTGCCGTGATGGGGTTTTTCCTGGTGCGCCAGCAGGGGGTAACCAGAGCTTTGCCGCTGCTAGGAGCACTGGCCCTGGGTGCCCAGCGGCTGCTGCCGGTGGTGCAGAAGGTGTATGAGGGCTGGGCGGCAACCCGCAATGCCAAAGGAAGCCTACAAAAGGTGCTTGAGCTGCTTGCCCAGCCCCTGCCTGGTGGCCATAGACAAGGGAGAGCCCATCCCCTGGCTCTCAGGCAAGGCCTCCGTTTCGAGGCGGTGCACTTTGCCTATGGCCCTGAGTTGCCAGTGGTGCTGCGCGGAATTGATCTGGAGATCCGGCGGGGCGAGCGAATCGGCATCATCGGCAGCACGGGCAGCGGCAAGAGCACCACGCTGGATCTG
>CAIZOZ010000354.1 GCA_903934745.1 uncultured cyanobacterium | reverse complement strand
GCGCCTCGGGCTGATCGGTGGTTTCTCCAGCGCAGCCCCAGGCAACGGCACCACCAGCAGGGGGCGGGACCATTCGGCGCTCCTGCGCCAGAAGCTGGGCCGGCAACATCAGGATCAACAGCTGAAAGAGCCGCAGGCGTGAGCAGCTCCAGCTTTCGCGGTGCCACCCTCGTCGACACCGGCCCCCTGGTCGCTTGGTTTGATCGCAGTGATCAGGACCATGAGGCCTGTGCCTCCTTTTTCTTGGAGCACAGCGGCGCTTTCGTCTCCACCTGGCCGGTGCTCACTGAGGTCTGCCATCTGATCCCGGCGGCGATGGCACCACGCTTTCTTGAGTGGGTGTCGCTCGGTGGTCTGAGCATTCCTGAGCTGAGTGGATCCGCCCTGGAACTGATGGCGAGCTGGATGCGGCAGTACGGCGATCTGCCGATGGATCTTGCCGATGCCTCGCTCCTCTGGTTGGCCCATGAGCATGGGCTACGCCGCATTGCCACACTTGATCGACGCGACTTCGGCGTCTATCGACTGCCCGGAGGAGATGGGCTTGAAAACCTGCTGCATCCTTGAGCGGGTTGTTGCTCCTGACTCGCTGGGGCGCTCGCAATCGCCCACGCGAAACTGATACCACCCAACACAGCCCCCGGGCGCAGCGACGGGCCCCATCCACGGCCGCCCTGCCCGGTAAGGGTCGGCCAACGGCCGACTCGCGCAGCCCCTTGCCCAGGGGCGCAGCCTGGAGGGCACCGGCGCGCAGCAACACCATCCGCTGGAAGAGCCGCGTTTGCTTCCTAAGCTGCTGTGATGGACAATCTCCAGCGCATCACGATTGATCCGACCGTGCGTTTCGGTAAGCCATGCGTCCGTGGGACCAGGCTCACCGTTGGTGATGTGTTGGGCACCTTGGCCAGTGGCTCCACGGAAGCTGAGCTCCTCGAGGATTTCCCCCAGCTCACCCACGAGGATGTGCTTGCCTGCCTCGCCTTTGCCGCTGAACGTGAGCGACGCCTGATGATCGCCACGCCTGCTGCATGAGGCTGAGACTCTTGCTCGACGAGAATCTGTCCGAGCGGTTGTTGCCACTGCTGGCGGAAAGGTTCCCTGGGTCCGATCACATTCGCCTGCTTGGCCTGGGCGGTGCAGGGGACCATGAACTCTGGGAACTGGCCCGCCGCGACGGTTATGTGCTCGTCACCAAAGATGAGGACTTCCTGCTGCTGAGCGTCAGCCGCGGTTATCCGCCCAAGGTCGTATGCCTGACCATCGGTAACGCCAGCAATGCCGCAACAGCCGCTCTGTTACTGCAACAGGCCGACGTCATTGAGCGCTTCGCTGAACATCCTGAGGCCGGCTTTCTGCTGCTGGAGCCCACCCCACAGCCCCGTCCACGTCGTGAGCGTGTGGAGCCGCAGGGGTGGGCCTACCAGTCAGGGCTTGCTCCTCACCCCTCCTCCTCCTCGGCGCCTCCTGCCGGGATCAACCGAATCGTCTTGCGGCCGAGCTTGAGCTCAAACTCATCGCCGGGCTCCAGGCCCAGCATGGCGGTGTAGGCCTTGCCCACCAGGAGATTGCCATTGCCCTGCACCGTGGCCACATAGCTCAAGGAGCGACCCGGCTTGCCTTTGCCGCTGCCACCATCGCCGAGGTTCACGCCTTTGGCCTCCAGCAGGGCCTCATAGAACGCAGTGAAGTTCAGGCGTTCCGTCCCATCCTTCTTGCTGCTCACATAGCCGCAGCTACGCACCAGCTCAGACTTGGAAGCATCGCCGAGCTCCTTGACCTTGGCGAGCAGATCCTTTTCTTTCAACATGGCTGATCCCCATCAGAAGTTTTCAGCCTACACAATCGTCGGCTCAACACAAGTCCCAGCTGATCACAATGTCGGAGCTTGATTCATGGCATTGGTGCCGAATCCGTTCAGGGGATCGCTTCTCCGACTTCCGGTGCCTGGTGTTGTAGCCATGAGCAAGGATCGTCGGCTCCTGGAATGTTCATCCCGTCCATCTGCCGAGCGTTCGGCATGGAACCGGCCTCAGCCCATGGTGTCGGTGCTCATCACTGGCACCTTTACCGGCCCTGGCCATCCGATGGACTGGATTGTCGCCACCGGAATGACAGCAGCCATCCAGCAAAAAAGTGCCCCGTGAGAAGCGCCCTTGAGCCAGTGGCTGGGGAGATC
>CAIZOZ010000353.1 GCA_903934745.1 uncultured cyanobacterium | reverse complement strand
GGTTCCGGTGAGCCAGCCACCCAGTGCCAGATAGGCGGTGGGGAAGAGCAGCAGACCGGACCAGCCCACAAAAACGAAGCGGTCGCGCTTGAGCCAGTCGTCGAGGATGTCGAACCATCCGCGAGCGGCAGGAGCGCGCCCTACAGCAATCGTCATGGGTGAACGGTGGAGTGTCGCAGGTTCGGAAAACCCGCAGGCTGTTGGATACGGCGCGATCGTAACAACGCTGGAGAGGCTGATGTGAGCGCTCGACACGGGCTGACATGGCGGTCCCGCCGCTGCCCGTTTGGGCCGGCGTGGGCCAGGATGGCGCTCCACTGCCCCGTCCTTGGTTCCATGCCGTCCAGCCAGGTTCCCTCCGGTCCGACGCCGGCTCCCAGCTCCGGCCCGGCGGCATCGGGCCAGCGGAGCGCCACCAATGCCACCACCCCAGCGGATCAACTGCTGGAGCAGAGCGTGCTCGGCTCCAGGCGCCTGTCCAACCTGCTGGTAGCGCTGGCCGTGAGCATCGGCGGGATCGGTTTCCTGCTCGCCAGTGCCTCCAGCCGCCTCGGCCGCGACCTTCTGCCGGTGGGCCATCCCGCCGAACTGATCTGGGTGCCCCAGGGCCTGGTGATGGGTCTTTATGGAATTGCGGCCGTACTGCTGGCCACCTACCTCTGGACCGTGATCGCGATTGACGTTGGCTCGGGAAGCAATCGTTTCGATCGCGTTTCCAGCCAGGCTGTGATCAGCCGTCAGGGCTTTCGTCAACGCATTGAGGTGGTGATCCCCCTGCGTGAGATCCAGGCCGTGAAGGTGGAAGTGCGTGAAGGCATCAGCCCCCAGCGCCGCCTGGCCCTGCGGGTGCAGGGCCGCCGCGATCTGCCGCTCACCCGGGTCGGCGAGCCGATGCCGATGGCCGATCTTGAACTTGCCGGTGCCCGGTTGGCCCGCTTCCTTGCTGTACCCCTGGAAGGACTCTGACGCCGATGTCGATCCCCCTGATCCCCCTGCGCCGCTGGTCCGATCGGATCCGCCCCCTGGTTCTGATCGCCTTGCTCAGCCTGGCGCCCCTGGGTCTGGTGGCCTGTGCCGCCGATCAGAAGCAGCAGGCCCTGGGCTGCGCCACCTCCCCGTCCCCCTGTCTCAGCGGCTCGGCCGTGGTGAGCCTGGAGACCAGCAAAGGCGAGGTGCTGTTGAGCCTCGACGGCAACGCCGCACCGCTCACCGCCGGCAACTTCGTCGATCTGGTCAAGCGCGGCACCTACAACGGCACGGCGTTTCACCGGGTGGTGAGGGAGCCGGTGCCCTTCGTCGTGCAAGGAGGCGATCCCAGCAGTGCCGATGCCAAGGTGCCGGCGAGCCAGTACGGCACCGGCGATTTCATCGATCCGAGCACAGGGGAAGCACGCGAGATTCCGTTGGAGCTCAAGCTGGCCAAAGAATCGCAGCCCCGTTACGGCGAGACGATCAGCAGCGCCGCTCTGAATCGCGACCTTGTGCTCAGCCACCTGCGCGGAGCCGTGGCGATGGCCCGCTCCAACGAACCCAATTCAGCCAGTGCCCAGTTCTATGTGGCGCTTGAGGCCCTGCCGGAACTGGATGGTCGCTACGCCGTCTTCGGTCGGGTCACCAAGGGGATGGACGTGATCGACCGCATCCAGCAGGGTGATCGCATCATCAAGGCGGCCGTGATCGAAGGGGGCACCCTGGTGAAGGGAGAACCCTGAGCCGAAACTGGCCTCAGGCCGGTACCCGTTTCTGGGAGCTGGTGGCCTTGAGCCATTCGGTGTTCACCCCCGAAGCTCGCTCTAGAGCCACCTTGCCGGTGCGGGCGATCTCGAGGATGCCGTAGCCCTCCAGCAAGCGCTCCAGGGCCACCAGCTTGCCGGGATCGCCCACCACTTCCAGGGTGAGGGCGTCGTCGGCCGCATCGACCACCTTGGCGCGGAACACCTGCACCAGATCGAGGATGGCGCTGCGGTTTTCGGCCGGGGCCGCCACCTTCAGCAGCATCAGCTCCCGCTCCACCGCCGGAATCGTCGAGAGGTCGATGACGCCGAGCACATTAACCAGTTTGTCGAGCTGCTTGGTCATCTGCTGCAGGGTGCGGTCGTCGCCCTCCACCACCATGGTGAGCCGTGACACCCCACGGTTTTCAGCCGGACCCACCGCCAGGCTCTCGATGTTGAAGCCACGGCGGGCAAACAGGCCGGAAATGCGGCTCAGGGCGCCCGATTCGTCTTCGACCAGCACCGAGAGGGTGTGCTTCATGTTCGATCCGTCCTTGCATCCAACGCTACGCGTCGGTTCAGCGGCCTGAGCCACTCCAGCAGAGCTGTGTTGAAATCCTCCGCCACTTCGTCGTGGGGGCAGTGGCCGGCTGACTCCAACACCACCAGGGACAAATCGGCGCGCAGCCGCAGGCACTGCTGGGCCACTTCGAGCGGCACCAGCCGGTCCTGCCGGCCCCAGATCAACAGCAGCGGCAGGCTCAGCCGGTGCAACAGCGCTGGGGCGGTGCCGCCGTAGGGCCGTAGGGCCATGGCCAGGCTCATCGCCCGCAGGGCCCGCGGCGCGGTGGCCCGCCGCGCCGGGCGGGCGATCACGCGGTGCAGCTCCCAATCACCGATCACCGGCCCCTTGTAGGCGCTCTGGATGCCGAGATCCAGCAAGGGCGAATGGGCCAGCAGCGGCACCACCAGCTCCAGGGGCAGCAAGCGACAGAGCAGCACCACCACAGCCCGCTGCAGCCGCCGCCGCCAGGGTCGGCGCCGTGGCGCCGCCAGCGGCCACGGGGCAAGCTGATCGCGGGGTGCCGCCAGCAGCAGGGCAGGGT
>CAIZOZ010000352.1 GCA_903934745.1 uncultured cyanobacterium | reverse complement strand
GCGGCCCGCCCCGAACCCACCCTGCTGATCGCCGACTGCCTTCCCGGCGACTACGGCCCCACCCATCCGGCCGGCACCCGCTACCACGACGATCTGCGGCCGGAACTTTATGGCGGCGGCGCCGCGCGGTAGCGCCTGCGCCTGCGTTCCTGCAGGGCCCGCCGGGCCGGATGCCCGCCGCCGCCTCAGCCACAGCCGCCCACCGCTGCTCCATAGGCTGATCGTCTGCGTGAGCGCCATCGATGAGCTCCAGTTCCCTGCCCAATTCCGCCGACCTGGCCCGCTATCTCGAGAGCCGCGGTGAACTGGGCAAACCCTGGATGTGGCACCTGCTGCGCCTGGCCAAGCTCAAAGAGGAGAAGGACTCGATGGAGCCCCAGGAGTTCGTCGAGCGGCTGGCCTTGGCCCATGCCGATCTGATGCGGCTGGGCGAATTCTGGAAAGGCCGCGAAGCCGAGGTGTTCGAGGGTCGCTACCAGCCCGCCAGCGTGATTGAACCGCTGCCCGGCTCCGAAGACGATCGCTGAACCACGCCGGACATTGGCGCTTGCTGCAGACGATCAGGCCCCAGGGGCAGAGCCTGGAGGCCCACTCTTCTGGTAACAAAAGACAGCTGAAAAACCGATCTCGGCCATGGTTGATTGCTTCTTCGCTACATGAGCAGCGCCCCCCGCCTCTATCCGATGGCCGCGCTGATCAGGCTCACCTTGATCAGCCTCTATTTGGCCCTGGTGCTGCCCCTGCCGCTGCTGGCCCCCGGCGATCTGCGTCTGTGGATGGCCCTGGCGGTTCCGGCTGGCCTGGTGCTGGTGCTGGCGATCACCAGTGAGCGGGTGGAACTGGACGAGCAGGGACTGCGGGTGGGCCATCCCCCCTGGTGCTCCTGGTGGTTGCGCCGCGGCTGGAGCCTGCCCTGGGAGGCGATCAGAGGCCTCACACCGGTGGCGACCAGCCAGGGCGGGCGAGTGTTCTATGTGCGCAGCCAGGGGCCTGGCGGCGGGCTTGCCACCATGGCAACCCCTGGGACGGGGCCCAGCCGGCAGCCCACGGCCAGCGAGGTGGATGGCGGTGATGTTGAACCCGGCGGGATTAAGGCTGGCAGTGGTGGCCGCTCCTACTTGCTGCCCCAGCGCATCGCCGGATTCGAAGATTTCCTGACCCGATTCAGCGCCGCCAGCGGCATCGACACGCGCTCCGTGGGCAGGATCACCCCGCCCTGGACCTACCAGCTCCTGGCCCTGCTCAGTGGCCTGCTGCTGGTCGCTGAACTCGGGATGTTGGCCATCGGGGGTTTTGGTGGCTTCGGCCTCCCTGGCAGCGAAACTCACGGTTGGGGCTGAAGCTGCGGTGGTACGCCCGGGGTCGGTCCTCAGGACCATCACAGCCGTGGCGGCTGGAGCTGGAACTGGAGCTGGAACTGGAACGGAGCAGATCCGGCTGGGTGGCCAGGCGGGCCCGCTGCTTCAAGCCCGTGGGCCAGGGCGAACAGGGTGCCCCCATCGCCGATGGCAGGCCAAGCGTTTGACGCCGGATCGGCGGCGCTGAGTTGTCATAAATTCCGGCGGAGCGCACCGGCCATGACCCAGCAATTCCCCCTGGCCACGGTCGGAGCCCTCGTGACCAACCCCGAGGGGAAGGTGCTGATCGTCCGCACGCGCAAATGGCGGGGCAGCTGGGGGGTGCCGGGCGGCAAGGTGGAGTGGGGCGAAACCCTCGAGGCCGCCCTGCTGCGGGAGTTCCGCGAAGAGGTGGGACTGGAGCTCAGCCAGGTGCAGTTCGCCGTACTGCAGGAAGCTGTGGTCGATCCCCAGTTTCATCAGAGCGCCCATTTTGTTCTGGTGAACTACTTCGCCTTCAGCCACGGCAGCGCGATCACGCCCAACGACGAGATCGAGGCCTGGCTCTGGCTGACGCCCGAAGCGGCTCTGCTTCACCCCCTCAACAGCTTCACCAGGGTGCTGCTGCGCCTCTACCTCGACCAGGGTAAATCGAACGGCACTCAGCTCAGATCAGGTAGCCGCCCGACACCTTGATGTTGGTGCCGGTGATGTAGCCACTGGCCGGATCGGCCAGAAACAGCACCGCCCGGGCCACCTCCTCGGCGCGGCCGAAGCGACCGGCCGGGACCATCTCCAGGGGGGGTTTGCGTTCGGAGTTGTCCAGGGTGCCGGGGGAGACGCCATTGACCGTGATGCCATGGGGCGCCTCGGTGACCGCCAGGGTGCGGGTGAGCATCAGCACACCGGTCTTGCCGATCTTGTAGGGGGTGAGCACCGGTACCGCTCGCAACGAGTCGGCATCGACGTCGATCAGGTTGACGATGCGACCGAACCCCTGGTCGCGCATGCAGGGCAGGGCCGCCTGGCAGGCGTGATAGGTGATGTGCAGGGTCTCCTCGACGCCGCTATGCCACTCGGCCACGCTCGTCGCCTCCAGGCGCTTCCAGAGGATGCCGCAGGCGTTGTTCACCAGCACATGCAACCCGCCGAGGCGCTGGGCCGCCTCTCGGAAGGCCGCCTCGGTGGCGGCGGCATCACGCAGGTCCACCGCGATCGCCAGGGCCCGGCGGCCCAGCCCTTGCACCGCGGCCACCAGCTCTCGGGCCTCAGCCTCACTGTGGTGGTGATGAATCACCAGATCAGCTCCCGCCTCGGCCAGGGCCAGGGCAATGCAGCGGCCGGTGCGTCTGGCCGCCCCGGTCACCAGGGCCACCCGGCCGTGCAAGGGCAGCGTGCTCATCGCGCCTCGATCCTGTCCGCCGCGATCATGTCCGCCGCAATCAGGGCGTTGAGCATGTCCGGATGATGGGTGCGGATGATGTCGGCACCGGCGAACAACACATTCGAGGCGAACAGGATCCGGGCCAGGCGCTCGGGCTTACGGGCGGCATAGAGCAAAATCGGGCAGCCGAGCACCCGCAACCGCTCCAGGTTCCAGAGCACGCTGTTCTGCAGCTGGATCTTGCCGTAGTCGTCGGTGGAGGGGTGGATGATGCCGAGATTGGGATCGACGATCACCTCGCGCACCCCACAGGCCCGGGCCTGCTCCACCCGGGGCCCGAGGTGATCGAGCAGCGCCTGCAGGCCGTAGGGCACCGGTTCGGCGTCACGCATGCGGTAGGCATCGCCATAGGGCATGTAGGTGAGGATCAGGGGCACGCCCGCCGCCGCGACGGCCTCCAGCGCTTCCGGACTGATCACCGCACCGGTGAAATTGATCTCGGTGGCTCCCGCCGCCAGGGCAACCTGCACCGTTGCTGAACTCCAGGTGTCCACCGAAACCCGGTAGCCCTCCTGGCGCAGACATCGCAGCGATGGCAGCAGCCGTCGCTGTTCCTCCCGATCGTCGATCATCGCGGCGGTGGGGGTGATCGAGCGGGCCCCCAGATCGAGGCTGGCGCAGCCGTGGGCCTGGAGCCAGGCAGCCCGCTCCAGCAGCTGCGCGGTGCTCGACACCACCGAATCGCTCACCATCGATTCGGGCGAGAGGTTGATCACCCCCAGCAGGATGGGGGGGCGGAGTGTGGCCATGGGGAAGCGCAGGGGAGTCAGAACTGGCGATGGTCGGCGGTGTCCGCCCGCACGGCCGCCTGCAGCCGGGCCAGGGCCTGGGGCTGCAGACGGCTCACCTCATCCCAGGTGGGCGTGAGCGCATGGTGCTGATCTTCCTGCATGAAGCTCCGCCCCGCTTCGAACAGACAGCCGGCGAAGAACTCCAGCGCCCGGTCTTCCTCGCCCCGGTCCAGACGCAGGCCGTTGATGGCCGCGTCGTCGGCATAGGACTCGATCAGATCAAGGGCGATGCGCTGGTAGGCCGGCACCAGGGTGCGCATCAGCCCCAGGTCCAGCACCTGGCCCTGAGCGGCCAGGCCGCGCAACAGGCTCTGGGCGATGTCGCGGCTCATCCGGCCCAGGCCGGTGCGGCCATCCCCCTGGCTGAGATCGAAGCGCTGGTGCTTGTGGTCGTAGGCCTCGGTGATATCCACCTGGCAGATCTGGCGGGTGGAGTGGTCGCGGAACACCTCCGTCAGCACCCCGATCTCCAGCCCCCAGTCGCAGGGCAGGTGCAGACGGCGGGCCGCACCCACCCGCAGGGCGCACTCGCCGGCCAGGGGATAACGAAAACTGTCGAGAAACTCCAGATAGCGGCTGGCCGGCAGGCAGCGCTTCAGGGCCCGCAGCAGGGGG
>CAIZOZ010000351.1 GCA_903934745.1 uncultured cyanobacterium | reverse complement strand
TCCACCTGTTCGTCTATGACGACGCCTCGATCCGAGAGTCGCAGGGCGTGGGGCAAGCCGAATGGCGGCAGGCGCGGGATGGCCCCGGCGTGGTCTGGATCAATGTCAGCGGTGTGCATGACGTGGAGCTGATCGAACGGCTGGGCCAGGATTTCGGCCTGCATCCGCTGACCACCGAAGACATCGCCAACACCTCGCAACGACCCAAATGGGAGGAGTTTCCGGACTACGCCTTCATCGCCCTGAAGATGATCGAATGCAGCCCCGGTAACTCACACGTGAAGGTGGAGCACGTCAGCCTGATCCTGGGCCGCCAGTACGTGATCTCCTTCCTCGAAGATGCCGGTGATGTGTTCGAAAGCGTTCGCCAACGCCTGCGGCGAGGCGGCGGTCGCATCCGCAGCAAGCAGGCCGACTACCTGGCCTTCTGCCTGATGGATGCCGCCATCGACCACTATTTCCTCACGGTCGAGCGCATCGGCGACCTGGTAGAGCAGTTGGACGAAGATCTGCTCAGCAATCCCCGCCACAAAGACGTCACGAAACTGCACCACTTCAAACGGGATCTACTCAGCCTACGGCGTGCAATCTGGCCCTTAAGAGAAGTGCTGGCCTCGATCAGCCGCAGCGAATCACCGCTGCTGGAGAAGGAAAACCAGCTGTACTGGCGCGATCTCTACGACCACAGTGTGCAGGTGATCGACATGGTCGAAACGGCCCGCGACACCCTCGCCAGCATGCACGACACCTTCCTCTCGAGCCTCAGCAACCGCATGAATGAGGTGATGAAGATCCTCACGATCATCTCGACGATCTTCATCCCGCTCACCTTCATTGCCGGCGTCTATGGCATGAACTTCAAGAACATGCCTGAGCTGGAGTGGAAAGATGGTTATTTCCTGGTCTTGGGCGTGATGCTGAGCATCGCCATCAGCCTGGTCATCTACTTCCGGCGGCGACACTGGATCTGAACCGGGCATGGCCTCACCAAGGCCCGCGGCGGGCCGGATCCATGGGCCTGGCCAAAGCCTGCGGCGCCCCCTACCGTTGCCGTCGAGCGCCCTGGAGATGAGCCCCATCGCCCCCCGCGTCAGCACTGTCAACAGACAAACGAGCCCCCAGGGCAGCCCCGAAGAGCAGCTCGTCGAGAAGCTGCGTCGCATTGAGGCTCTGCACGCCCGGGCCGGCAGCGACGGTGAAAAAGTGGCTGCCCAGCGGGCCCGCCAGCGCATCCAGGCCCGGCTGAAACAGCTGGCCGCCGAGGAGCCACCGATCGAATTCCGCTTCTCGCTCTCCGATCAGTGGTCGCGCCATCTGTTCGTGGCCCTGCTGCGGCGCTACGAGATTGCCCCCTACCGCTACCGCGGCCAGCGACGCACCACCGTGATGGCGCGCCTGAGCCGCAGCTTCGTCAACGACACGCTCTGGCCGGAATTCCTGGAGCTGCAGCAAACGCTCTCGGCCTACTTCGACGCCCTCACCGATCGGGTGATTGAACAGGCGCTGGAGGTGAAGGCCGGTGAGGCCGAGGAGCGGCTCGAGCCCCAGGCCTTGATGCCGGTGGATCATCAGACGTCATTGCTGTAACCGGCACGATGTTGTAAGCGGTGCGTTGTTGTAACCGGTGCGATCAAGAAAGACACCGCCACCGACAGCAGCGTCTGGTCGCCACAACCGGCTCCGGGCCTGCGGGCTCCCCTGGGTCGACTGGGTTGACTGCACTGGCACATGTTCGCGACTGTCCGAGCAGACGGAGCCGCTACGAGGCCGGCCGCGGTTCACCCCAGCTCCGCCAACCGCCCGCGCACCAGCTGCGCCTGGGCCTCGGCCTCCAGCAGATTCGCCTGGCATTCGGCCACCACCTCCGGCGGCGCCTTGCCGGCGAAGTTGGGATTGGCGAGGCGCCCGGCCAGGCCGGCGATCTCTTTGTCCACTTTGGCCAGATCCTTCTGCAGCCGCTCCCGCAGGGCATCCAGGCTCTGCTGGGGCACGGTGATGCCCACCTGGGCGTCGCTGTCGACGAGGCCCAGCAGCTGGCCGGGGGTGGGCTCGGACTCCCAGTGCAGCGCCGAGGCGTTCACCAGGCGCTGAATCTTGTCCTGGTTAGCGGCCACAAAGGCCTGGCGGGAGGCCTGGGCGGTGTGAATGCCCACGGGAATCTTCTCGCCGGGTTTGACACCGGAAAGGGCCCGCAGATTGCGAATCGCCCGCACAGCGTCGATGCCGAATTGGAACGCGGTTTCATAGGTGGCATCGGCCCAGGCGGGATCGGTCTCGGGCCAGCGCTGCAGGGCCAGGAAGCTGCCGGCTGCGGCGCCACTCAAGGCATGCCAGAGCTCCTCGGTGAGGTGGGGCATCAGCGGATGCAGCATCACCAGCAAGGCCTCAAGGCTCCGTGCCAGCACGCGACGGGCAGCGCTGCGTGCCGCTTCGTCGTCGCCGAACAGGCGCGGCTTGGCCCATTCGATGTACTGATCGCAGAGATCGTTCCAGGCGAACTCGTAGAGCAGCTTGGCGGCTTCACCGAGGCGATAGCTGCCATACAGCTCGGCCGCCTGCGTGCTGGTGCGCTGCAGACGCGAGAGGATCCAGCGGTCTTCGCTCTCCAGCTCGGCCACCACCGGCTCGCCAAGGCTGGCGGGCGTCTCGCCACCGAGATTCATCAACGCGAAGCGGGTGGCATTGAACAGCTTGTTGGCGAAGTTGCGCGCGGCCTCCACCGTGGCGGAGGTGTCGGCCTGGCGGTCGTAGTCGAGGCGGATGTCCTGGCCGGCGCCGGCCACCTCCCGCACCAGGGCGAAACGCAGGGCATCGGCGCCGTAGCGCTCGATCAGCAGCAGCGGATCGATGCCGTTGCCGGCCGATTTGCTCATCTTGCGATTGTGTTCATCGCGCACCAGGCCGTGGATGTAGACGTCCCGGAACGGCATCCAGCTGTCACGGCCGCCCACGGGTCGTTCCACGCCAGCGGCGCCCGGTTCCTGCAGGAAGGCGCCGGCCAGCATCGTCATCCGGGCCACCCAGAAAAAGATGATGTCGAAGCCGGTCACCAACACGCTGGTGGGATACCAGGTGGCCAGGTCGGCGGCGTCGGGATCTGGCCAACCGAGCGTGGAGAAGGGCCAGAGGCCACTCGAGAACCAGGTGTCGAGCACGTCCGGGTCCTGCTCCAGCTGAGCGCCTGAGCCGTACTGCGCCTGCGCCTTCTCCCAGGCCTCGGCCTCATGGCGGGCCACCACATAGGGCGTGGCCTCACTGATCACGCCGCCGGTTTCACTGACCACGAACCAGGCGGGGATGCGATGGCCCCACCAGAGCTGGCGGCTGATGCACCAGTCGCGGATATCGGTGAGCCAGTCGCGATACACCTTGCTCCAGCGCTCCGGCACGAAGTGCGGCTCGCCCTGCTCCAGCGCCGCGCGGCAGCGGGCGGCCAACGGCTCGGCCTGCACGAACCACTGGGTGGAAAGCAGCGGCTCCACCGGCACCTTGCCGCGATCCGAATAGGGCACGCTGTGGCGATGGGGCTCGGTTTTCACCAGCAGCCCCTCGGCCTCCATCGCCTCCACCACGGCCTTGCGGGCCTCGAAGCGATCCAGACCGGCGAAGCGTCCGGCGGCTTCGTTCATGCTGCCGTCCTTGGCCATCACCGTGATCTGGGGCAGGCCGTGGCGCTGGCCAATGGCGAAGTCGTTGGGGTCGTGGGCGGGGGTCACCTTGACGCAGCCCGTGCCGAAGGCCGGATCAACGTGCTGATCGGCCACGATCGGGATCTGGCGGCCCACCAGGGGCAGGGTGATGCTGCGCCCCACCAGGTGGGCATAGCGCGGGTCGGCCGGATTCACGGCCACGGCGGTGTCGCCCAGCATCGTTTCCGGGCGGGTGGTCGCCACCACTAGGTGGTCAATCGGGTGCTCGCTAGCAGCAGGAGCCGCAGCTGAAGCGTCCGTCGCCAGCGGTGTGAGCGGATAGCGCAGATGCCAGAGGGAGCCGTCCACCTCCTTCATCTCCACCTCCAGGTCGCTCACCGCCGAGCCGGAGGCGGGACACCAGTTCACCAGGTATTCGCCGCGGTAGATCAGCCCCTGCTCATGCAGGCGCACGAAGGCCTCCACCACCGCCGTGTTCAGGCCTGGATCAAGGGTGAAGCGCTCCCGCTGCCAGTCCACCGAATAGCCGAGCCGGCGCAGCTGGCCGACGATTGTGCCGCCGCTCTCGGCCTTCCAGGCCCAGGCGCGCTCGAAGAAGGCATCACGGCCGAGGTGATCCTTGCTGGTGCCTTCGGCTTTGAGCTGCTTCTCGAGGATTGTCTGCACGGCAATCGAGGCGTGGTCGGTGCCGGGCAGGCACAACACGTTCTTGCCCTGCAGGCGCTGAAACCGCACCACCGTGTCGATCAGGGCCGTATTGAAGGCGTGGCCCATGTGCAGGCTGCCGGTCACGTTCGGCGGCGGGATCACCACAGCGAATGGTTCCCCCGGCGCCGCCGGATCGGGATGGAAGGCCCCCGCCTGCTCCCAGGCGGCCTGCCAGCGGGCCTCGGTGCCAGCCGGGTCGTAGGTCTTGGGCAGGGCATCGCTCAGAGGTGCGGGAGTCCCGGCCGGGGACGCTTCAGAAGCTTCGCGAGCAGTCAGAGCATCGGTCACGGCGACAGGCACGGGCAATCGAAGCCATGGTCGCAAAGCGGCCCAACCCAGCCGGACAGCCTGCGAGGCCGCTGGATGGGGGCAGCGTCCGGCGTCGGGGGTGGAAGTCGGCTGTCGACAGGGACCATCGGGTGATCGTGGCGACAGGCGGCTGCAGCGCCTCGCTCAGAGCCAGGCTGCACTGCGGCTGCGTGGCTAAACCGTGAGCTGTCAAGACTTGTCCCATGGGGACCGCTGCGATGGCCGCTACTGCCGGAGTGGGCGTTGTGGTCCTCAGCTCCCAGCTCGGAGAATCCGTTGAGAATCAACCGCCAACAGCTGCAGACGATCCGGAAGCGCCACTTCGGGTACCGAATCACGCTGATCTATGAGCTGCTGTTGCTACTGCTGCTGCCTCTGGCGCAGCTGTTCAGCCCGTTGGTGTCGTTTCTGCTGATCGGCCTGGCCGTGGTGTTGCTGGTGTTCGTGAACCGCTTCAGCGGCATGCCGAAGACGAGGCCCGCGATCGTTCTGCTGGGCTGCAGCGCCATTGCTGTGGAGCTGATCTGGCGTGCGGCCCTGGCCTGGGACCCAGCCGTAGGGCGGGTGATCACCCTGCCCCATGTGCTGATTTGGCTGCTGTTCCTGTTGGTGGTCGTGGTTCGCGGAGTCCGGACCCTGATCCGTGAACCCTTTGTCACCCTGTCGGTCATACACTGCGCCATCTCTGGCTATCTCACGCTCGGCATCTCCGGTGGTGTGATGCTCACCGCTCTATGGGTGCTGCAGCCTTCGGCCTTCGTGGTGTCAGCCCTGCCGCCGCACCTCAGCAGCGCGGTCCCGAGTGGAGCCATAGGCTCGGCCTTGATGACGGCGTCGTTTGGGCTGCTGACCACCATCGGCACCCAGGTGCTGGACTCCAGAAACGTGACGGTTCAGGTGATGGCCACCCTGATCGCGATCTCAGGCCAGCTCTACATCGCGATCCTGATTGGACTGATCCTCGGCCGAGTCCATCAACGGCTCGTATGAAGGCGAGACCTACTTTGGCAGAGGAACAGAAACGATCAGGTGGACCGCAAGGAAGCAAGATACCGGCCATGGACAGCCCTTGACCAATAGATCGCAAGCGGTATCAGGGTGACCTCATTGAAGATCATCGAACGCACAAAACCAGCGATTGCGGCGTCACTGGTCCCCAAAAGCATCAACACACTGAGCGAACCCCTGACAACCGCCGCCCAGAGGCAGACGCGAAGCCAGGAAAGAGCAGGCAATGACTTCCGCTTCACGACACCAAACATGGCGCCGGCGGTGGCAACAGCAATCACCAGCCCAGCAGCCGTTGACATCGCATGGAGCCCATGACCCTTCGCTAGCAACGAGGACAGACCAGACCCCAGCACGGCCAGCGAGAAGGCCTGATGGACATAGACAATCCTGGTCAATACATTGAAGCCACGGGGCTTTG
>CAIZOZ010000350.1 GCA_903934745.1 uncultured cyanobacterium | reverse complement strand
GCACAACCGCATCCACATAACCCAGCTGCCGGTGCCTGAAGGCGCCGGCAGCTGGGTGCCGATGAGCTGAAAGCCATGGTGCTGCCATGTGGTGACAGCGGGGCCAGAACGGCCTGATCGCCTTGCTCGTGTAGCAGATCCTTGAGCTGGCGCTCATCCTTGGCCCACTCCGGCTGCGGTCCCAAGAGAGGATCGGTGCTGAGTGCCCCCGCTGAGCGGAAGAGCTCCTGGCGCTCTTCCGCTACTCCTTGGTCTTCGATCCGGAAGGACGTGTCCAGGTCGCTGAGGTAGAGCTCACGAATCTGGGTAAAGGCTCCGATTGGATCGTGCATGCTCCTCTCGCTTATCAGTCGCTGGTCGGCGCCTAGGCAAGCCAACTCCAATTCTGGTGGCATGTGCGGCGTTTTGCCGCCGACCTGCAGCCTCTGCAACGCCGCTCTGACCTCTTATTCATGCAGTTCCTGCATCGTTCTCGCCTTGGCGATCTGAACCCGCAGCCGCCGCAGGCACTGCCGTGCGGCTTTGGTCTTCGCCGCACCCTGCGGCAGCACTAACCACAGCTGCTCGATCAGGGGTGGCTGTTCCGCCAATGGTTCCAGGCCACTGGCCTTGGTCCATGCCGTTCCCTGCAGGACGGCGGAGATCGGCATCGCCAGCTTGCGATCTCGCGCCCTCTTGATCCAGGCGGCTGGTTCCTGGCAGGCCTCCGGTTGCTGTTCCACCGCAAAGCCATGACACTTCAACTCTTGGTGCAGCAGCGGCGTGGCTGCCTTTCGCGGCAGCAATACCCGCCGTGTGGAGGGCGTGGGTGCGACCAGCTGCAAGCCCAGCTGAGCCAGAGGGAGTGCGCCCAGGCCATCCCATTGCGGTGCCTGGCCGGAAAGCAGCCGCTTCTCCAGACAGAAGGAGCTCACGATGGCCCCATCGAGCAGGCCATGGCGCACCAGCTCGGCCCAGTGCTCACCGCTGCGGAATCGGGGCGGCACCAGTTGCACACCTTCGATGCCCATCAGCAGGCTCTGATGCAGCACATCAGTACCGATCCGCAGCAAACCCTCCATCAGCCGGTGGGCCCGGTAAGCGAGCCGCAGGTGGTGCAGGCAGGCGTTCTGACCGTGCCGGCACACCATGGATCCCTGGCTTGGCTCCAACCGAAACTGGTGTTGCATCAGGTGCAGGCTGCGGCAGACAGTGCTCTGGTGCATGGCCAGGGCGATGCCCGCCTTGGACTGGGAACCGGCCAGCTCGAGGAAATCGAGGATGTGCAGGTCTTCCAGCGGAGAGGGTGGGGAGTAGGTGCCGGGGGCCCGCTTGGGTGCGGAGTCGGCGGCACGGCTGCAGGAGTGGTTCACGGGCGTGATGAACGTTGCTGAGTGCAGCGTCAGCGCAGCGAAGCCGATTCATGGCTGTCTTGCTGCGAAATAGTGGGCAGCCCACCCGTCATCGCCGCCATGGCGCCCCTGCGCTGCCACCTGCTGATCGGCCAGCCCGCCAGCGGCAAAACCACCCTGGCCAAGGCCCTGGCGCCCCTGCTCACTGAGCCCGGTGAGCCGCCTGCGGTGCTGCTCTCCACCGACGCGATCAGGGCCGAACTCTTTGGCGATGCAGCGGTGCAAGGCCCCTGGCTGGACATCCAGCAATGGCTGCACCAGCGGATCCAGGAGGCGGTGGCCGCCGGCATCCCGGTGATCGTGGATGCCACCCACGCCCGCCGCGCCTGGCGGCTGGCGATCACCCAGGCGCTGCCGCTGTCAGCGCCTGTGGAGTGGATCGGCTGGTGGCTTTGTACCGACCTGCCCACGTCCTTGGCCTGGAACAGCAGGCGCCAACGGGCGGTGCCGGTGCCGGTCATCCAGGAAATGGCCGCCGCCCTGGCCGATCCCCACTTCGGGCCGTGTCGGGCGGAGGGGTTGGCGGCGATCTGTGCCGTGGTGCCCACCCATCACGGTGAGCTGACGCCGGTGCTGCAGGCGGAGCTGGCGGCATTGGACAGGCGCATCCGCGGTGCCACCAACCGCGAACGCAAGCTTCAGCGCCACGGCTATTCGCGCCTGCTCGATCTCGAGCGCTTGCTCCATCTGATCAAGCTGCTGAGCACCTGGCCTGACCTGGAGGCCCTGGATCCCGCCAGCGCGGAGGCGTTGGAGGCGATCCTCTCGCCGCTGCCCGAGGGGGATCTGGCGGCCCGTGCCGCTGCCTTCCTGGGCCGGCTGCATGGGCAGTGTTTTGCGGATGCCGCCGCCATTCGCGGCGATCTGGCCTGGCTGGAAGCCAACGGCTTTTGCAGTGCGATGCCCAGTGCCGCACCGATTCAGCTGGCGCCACTGGCTTGGGCTGCGGGCCCCGTGCATGGCGGTCTACCGCCGATGGGTGATGGGCCGGTGTTCCTGCGGGTGATGACGCTGTTGCGCCACCTGCTGCAGGTGCCCTTTGATCGACCCGCGGAGCACGGCGCCAACCTGCACCAGCACCTGATCTCCGCCACCGAATTCATCGCCGGCGCCTACCTTCCGGGTGAAACGGCAACGCTGCGCAAGGACCTCGAGAAGGTTCTCACTCCCTACGGCTTCCGCAACCGCCACGACAACGTGCGCCACGGTTATTGCCTGGGCACCGCCGTGCTCTCACCACCCCGGCTGCGGGAGCTGCACAACGTGGTGCGCCAGGCCGCCGGCCGGCTGGCCGATCCAGCAGCGCAGGCCCTGCTGGCCGAGCTGGATGAACGCCTGGGCTGGGCTGGGATCAGCGCCAATGGCCTGGCGCCGGTGCGTAGCTACGCCCGCCATGCGGTGGTGGACACCGCCCTGGTGCGACGCGATTCGCTGGCCGTACCGCGGCGGGCGGAGGCGATTGAGGCGGCGATCGTGGCCCATCGCCGCGTGCTGCTCGAGCGCTATCCCGGGGTGGGCAGCTTTGCAGGCAGCGCCGAGGGCGAGCTGCGGGTGTGGCCGCTGCAGCTGATCTTCCACAACGTGGGCTGGTATCTCCTCTACGAAGAAGATCAGATCGGCCAGGAGCAGGGCCTGATCCGTAGCGAACGGCTTGATCGCCTCGCCCTGCGCCGCCAGGAAGCTGGCTTCCGCCGCAGCCCTGAGCTCCATGCCGCTGCCTTGAGCAGGCTGGAGCGGCTGCAGTACCACAGCGGCGGCATCTATTTCGGCGGCGAACTGGAGCAGCAGCTGGCCATCGCCAGCCCCTCGGCCCAACGCCGCAGCCAGCTCCTGGTGAGCCTGCGCTTTTGTTGCGCCCCCTGGGCCTTTGCCTTCATCCGCGAAGGCCTGCAGCGCTACCCGATCGAGCACACCCGCTTCTCTCAACCGCTGCCAGGCGACAGCTGGTGGCACCACCCCAAGGCGCCGCATGTGCTCCAATCCGGCGCAGCAGATTCCAGCCACCCCTACCCGGTGGAGCTCGATCTGCCCCCCTGGACCGTGGCGGCCGACATCGACCTACGCAGCTGGCTGTTTGCCTTTGGCGGCGGGATTCGCATTGAGAGCCCTGATGCACTCAGGCAGGAGCTGCTGCAGCGCTGCCGGGAGGCGATTGGGGCCAATGGTGACCGTCAGCCAAGTTCCGAACCCTCTTCTCTATCATCAAGCAGCAGATTTGCCAACCGCATGCGGCGCGATTGAGAGGCAGTTTTACTCAGTCAATAGCCCTCAGTCTTGCTTTCTCTGCTGGCACCAGAGCTGGATACTTCCCAGCCCAGATCTGCACAGCCGGATTGGCCGCCAGGTAGGTATCCCAGCTGCAGCTGTAGGACTTGAGGATACGAGCGCAATCAAGCGCAGCAATCCGTGCCTTTTCGGCCGACTCTGCCTTGATCTGATCAATGCGTCCCTGAAGGTTCTTGTTGACCTCCCCGACGCTCAGCCCCGTCATGCCCATCAGCTCCATCATGAACTGATTGGAGGGAACGTTGTTCTTGAAGCCAACTGACGTTGCCTGAATATTGCCGGATTCGTCGATGTAACTGATCGAGAAAGTATAATCGTGCTTTTTGGCGGCAAAGCCGATCAGGCCAGGTATGCCAAAGAGCACAACACCAGCAACGCCCATGCCCACATCAGTTTTGCTTCCTGATCCACCCTGTGACCAAGAGAGCACCTGTTCTTTCTGGATGACCAGTCCTGGCGTACCGATTTGGCCATTGGCCAGGGTAACGGTGCATTCCGAACCACCGGTGCAGAGGGCCTGATACACCGCCGCCAGACCTGGTGTGGCAGTGACTCCGATGGCTGTTGCTGCAGCACCGGCCGCAAGTCGCTGGATGGAGGAGTGCATGATGAACTGCTGAATGACTCCTATCTAGTCCCGCTAGTGCCGCAAACTGCCGATAAGGACTGATTCAATGCCAACACCGCATGGTCTCAACGTTATTGACTCAGGTGACTCCTCTTGGCGTTGGTACTGCTTGTGGCTTTTACCGCAGCGTTTCACCTGCTTCTCCATCGCCATTGCCATCGAGATAGCTGTGCCCCTGGCGCAGCAGGCTCCTGGGCACGGTCGCAGGAGCCGATCTCTTTACAGCGGTAGCGGCGGCGGCCGGGGGTGGTGCCATCGGGAATCACCATGCGCTGCGGCCTCGCCGGAAATCCCAGGACCGGGTGATCCCTCCAGGCACCTGCCAGGCCCCGTAACGGTGCCGCCAGCCGGCTGGCGCGGAACTC
>CAIZOZ010000349.1 GCA_903934745.1 uncultured cyanobacterium | reverse complement strand
CAACGAGGAGCGGGTGTTCGCCCTGCTCAAGGATCTGAAGCTGCCCGACAGCGACGCCAAGGCCAAGGCCGGCCAACTGTTCAAGACCACCCTGGCCAAGAGCCTGCTGTCGAGCCCGATGGCGGCGCTGCAAACCGTGCGCCATCGCCTCAAGCGCCTGCAAGCGGCCTCCACGCCAGCCCCGGCAGATTGCGCAGCCCTGCAGGAGCTGGAGCCGCTGCTGGCGGCGATCACCCCAGCCGATTTCTCCAAGTACCAGCGGCTGCTGCAGCTGATCCGCGGCGACTGGAGCTGGCGCGGCAAAGAGCCCAGGGACCGGATTGTGCTGTTCACCGGCCGGCGCGAAACGCAGCGCTTCCTGGTGGAGCATCTCGCCGCAGACCTGGGCCTGCCCAAAGGGGCGGTGGTGGGTCTCGATGGCGCCATGCCCGATGTGGAGCAGACGCGGGTGGTGGAGCAGTTCGCCCAGGAAAAGGAACCGGTGCGGATCCTGGTGGCCACCGAGGTGGCCTCCGAAGGCCTGAACCTCCACTACCTCAGCCACCGCCTGGTGCACGTCGACATCCCCTGGTCGTTGATGACGCTGCAGCAGCGCAATGGCCGCATCGATCGCTACGGCCAGCCGCAGCAGCCCCAGATCCGCTACCTGCTCAGCTGCTCCCGCAGCGAGGGCATGGGCGATGCCGAAAAGGTGTTGCGCCTGCTCAAGCGCAAGGATGAACAGGCCCAGCGGAACATCGGCGATCCAGCCGTGTTCCTCGGCGTCTACGACGCCGTTGGCGAGGAGGAGGAGATCAGCAAGGCCTTCGAGAGCGGCACGGTGGAAGCCCTGGAGCGGCAGATGGAGGCCAACGCCGAGCCCTACCGGCGCCAGAGCAGCGGCGACTCCCTGTTTGATGAGCTGTTCGGCAGCGGAGCTTCCGAGGCTGAGTCAGGGACGCAAGCGGTTGCTGTGCACCAGCGCCAGCCCTTCAGCCTGTTCCCCGACCTCTGGAGCTACGTGGACACCGCCCTGGAGGCGGTGGCCCAACAGATGGAGCGCAGAGGCGAAAAGCTCGATTTGCGCGCCTTCCCCGACCAGCAGCGATTGGAGATTACGCCGCCGCCCGATCTGCAGCGCCGCTACGACCGTTACCCCCGCGAGCTGCAACCGCCCCGGGGCCAGCGCCTGGCGCTCTCCACCGAGGTGGCGGCTTTGCAGCGGGCCCTGGAGCAAAGCCGCCGCCAGGACAACAGCCGTCCGGAGCTGGAATACCTCTGGGATCTGCACCCACTGGTGGATTGGCTGGCGGATCGGGGCCAGATCAGCTTTTCGCGCCATTGCGCGCCGGTGCTGCAGCTCAATGAGGGCTTGGATCCGGGCGAGGTGGCGATGGTGTTTCAGGGCACGATTCCCAATCAGAAAGGAGTGCCGGTGGTGCAGGAGTGGGTGGCGGTGCGCTTTGCCGGTACGGGGCTGAATGTGGTGGCGGTGGAGCCGTTCGAGGCGGTGGCGCAGCGGTTGCAGCTGGGCCTTCGGCCCTACGCCAACCCCATGGCGCCGATTCCGCCGCACCTGCCCCACCAGTTGCCCTATGCCGTGGAAAAGGCGAACGCTTACCTCCGCGATGGCGGCGACCTGTGGACCGCCCGCATGCAGCAGGAACTGGAAGCGCAGCGCGACCGGCTGAAACGCCTGCGTGGCCGCCAGGAGCAGCAGCTGCAGCTGAGCTACGCCAGCGACAAGCGCCCACAACAGATCAAGGAGAAGAGCCGCCAGGACCAGCAGAAAGCCATCGAAGGGCGCTTCGACGACCACGAGCGCTTCGTCAATGACGTGATGACGATCGACCCGGCCCCCTACCTGAAGCTGGTGGCGGTGCTGCATCGCGAACCATGAGCAGAGCTAGCGTTGACAGCATTGATGGCATTGCCAGCAGGACACCACGCGGGGGATGACAGCCATGGCCACGCTCACGATTCGCAACCTCGAGGACAGCACCAAGGCGCAGCTGCGCCTTCAGGCCGCCCGCCATGGGCGCTCGATGGAAGAAGAAGCT
>CAIZOZ010000348.1 GCA_903934745.1 uncultured cyanobacterium | reverse complement strand
ATATTGGGCTCACAATTTGCTAATAATTCAACTATATGTGTAATACCTCCGCCTTGGCGGATATTTGAGGCGTCAATGATTGACTTTGAGCCATCGTCCACGAGAAAAGTGCCTTGCCAGGCCTTTATATTGCCCAATCCCCCGCCCGAAACACCATCCACTGAATAGCCTATAACTAGCGCCGAAGCCTGTTCAGGGTGAACTAACATGGCGATCATTGTGGCGCAAAAAAACTAGACCGGAAAGATCGGGGAAGCTTCACAGCCAGCAACGCCCAACGAATAAAAGGCATGATTTTCATATAAAAAGCGTTCGGGCTCCTAGTCTAGCCCGCTGGTCTTAAAGATGTAGCTTGTCGCATAAAGACTGACTGTGACACAAAAGAGGTAGTGCGGGATTTGAGCGAATGGCGAGGCACGAGACAACGCAGCCCATGAAGGGAAAGAAGCTGGGGCTTTGGCGGTGATGGCCCAAGCTTAGGCCACCCTTCTATAGACTGCTTTCAATAGGGGTCCAAATCTCCAAGCCACTTTGCAAAGCTCTTAACAAAAGACGTGTGAGCACCAGAGTTGGAAAACGCGACTATAAAAGTTGAAAAGCCACTGTCTTTATTGCCTGTCGTGATCGTAGTCATGAAGCTTTGCGGCCAGCCACCTTTGTTCGTGAAATAGCTCCAGCCCGAAACCTCATCTTTCTTGATAGCCCGGCCACAGAAATCCAGGGAGGAAATTTGACTTAAAACATCAACTCGACTAGGAAAAATAATCTTGCAATCTCTAGAATTAACCTTGCCGTCAAAGCTGAGTGCCGTTTCCGCAGCCGAAAGTGCATGAGGTAAAGATACAGTGATCGCCAAGCACAAGGCCGGACAGAAGATGTTTCGCCTCAGAGGCCTGACCGCATTCTTGGATCGGCTCATTCCCGCATAGCTAATCATATTTACGGCGAAATCCTACGTCAGCCACCACAGGCCAAGCCCTCCCACAGCAGCCCCGGCGCCAAGGCAGCCGGCGACAGTGGTGCAGCAGGCAAACCGCCCGAGACAAGAGAATCCCAGACCTCCCCAGGTAGGCCAAACATGGCGGTGGTAATCAGGACAAGGACATCAGGCGTGAGATCAAGCTCTCCACCCCACACGCGCTTGCACCCGCCGCTCCTGGAGCACCTGCAGCCGGATGCGGAGCATGGCCCCCACATCGCCTGCCTGCTGAGCCTGGCGGTAGTCCCCGTGCAGGGGCCAGCCCAGATTCCAGAGGAAGGCCTGATCCACCGGGCAACTCAACGGCAACAGGGGCTCGGCATAGCGCTGCAACACCCACAGGGCATTGGTAGCCTCCCATTCCCTGAGTGCGCGCCAGGAGCCGGGCAGTAGATCAGGGCCATCGCCACCGAGCACCGGTCGCACCGCGACGGCCGGCCCATGGATCACCGGGCCATCGAGCAGCGCCCAACGCAGCGAATCCAGGGCTTCCAGCCGTGCCCAGGCACCACCATGGGCCAAATGCACGGGACCGATCCGACTGAAGCTGAGCGCCTCCAGCGGGCAGTGGCAGTGGCCGGCCAGCTCGCTGAGCGGCATGGCCCATCGAGGGGCCGCCTGCAGCGCCACACGGGTGACCTGACCATGACGGAATTGATGCCGGTGGATCAACAGGGTGTAGGCAGCCATGGCAACGACAACGCAGGACCCCGGAGGGTTCCGCGCCGTTGGTCAAGGGCTCGCCACCGCTCCAAGGCGCGTCAGCGCCCAACACACCGGTGGCGAGCATGTCTTGACCCTTGCCGAGGCGCGGATCATGGGAAGACCTGCGGCGGCGTTTTTTAGACACAGGGGTCGTGTGCTCTGCTTCTCCCCCTGTCCCGGACAGGCAATCGTCTGGTCTGTTTCTGTCGGCATCTCGGCATCAGCGGAAAAGGCCGGCCAGGGCAGCAAGCCCCAGCCGGCCTGTGGCCTCAGGCCAGCGCTGGCTCAGCAACCTGCCCAGCTACCAAAGCCAGAGCGGCCTGGACCCGGGCAATCTCAGCCTCCTGAGCCGCCTCCAGCTGGGCATCGATTTCATTGATGCGCTGCAGGAAGCCCGCCATGGCCGGCAGCAGCTCCTGCTCCAGGCGCGTGAGCTCTTCTTCTCCGTAGGGCTGATCAATCCAGGTGCGGCGCAGCGGGCGACCCCCATGGGTGCGCAACACCCAGCTGATGGCCTTGTAGCAGGACTCCACCAAGGCGACCGGATCCTCCTCCGGGCGGGCATAGGGCGAACAGATGCTGGACATGACGGCAGACGCCAAACGGCGCAGCGACGGGACGCCTCCAGCCCTGGCCCGACATCAGGAGGGCCATAGCCTGGAGAGGCCCGGCGCGAGCACGTGGTGGGATCAGGGAATCCCAGCTCGCCCTGGGCACCGCTGAGGAGTTGGCGTGCTGCTGCTGGCAATAGTCCGTGACGTGACTGGGGCCGATCCCCGGGAGTGCAGCACTGATGGGTCTCACCCTGATTGAGGCAGCCAAGTACGAGAGCCGCCTGGAACACCTACCTGGCGGTGATCAAGACGTTCAGCGAGGGGGAACTGCTCTCGCGGCTGCCGTTCATGAACATCGCCGGTGGCGGCCTCTTCTATTCCGTCGAGAAAGAACTCCCCTCGGT
>CAIZOZ010000347.1 GCA_903934745.1 uncultured cyanobacterium | reverse complement strand
GCTGGAACAGGTATTCCCCAGTGCCGGTAAGCACGCCACTGTTCCACCAGCCCAGCCGCTGGGTCTCGCCCATGGCGGCCACCACCAGGCGGAGCTTGAACAGCTGGCGGAAATCCAAGGGGGTGGCTCAGTCTGCGGCTAGTTGAACCCCAGCATGATGCCTCGTTGGCGCAGTTGGTCACCATCTGGCAAAAGCTTGCGGTGGCTGGTGTTTGGGCGAAGAGACCGAAGGACCAAAAACTATGCACTGGGTGCATATTTTCCTCTTCAGCTCCCTCCAGTCCTATGCAACCGCAACGCCTCCTCGTACTCCGCCCCGATCCCCAGTCCTGAGTCCTCATCGGGCGTCAGCCGTTTCATGCCCACGTGGATCAGGCAGGCCAGGGCCAGGTCGCTCCAGCTGCCGGGAAGGGTCTTGAGGATGCGGGAGGTGCTGGGTTTGTTGGATGCAGAAAACCCGGCGGGGATACCGCCGGGCCAGCGCCTTAGAGCACCTGCACCCGCGCCTGAGACCCAAGCACCCGCTGCTGATTGGCGGCCAGGATCAGGGCCTCATCGCGGGGCACGTAGTGCGGTTCAGCCGAGATGTGCCCCTCACGATCAAGGAACAGCACCCTCAGGAGCTCACCGGCAGCCCCGAGAAGATGCACCGAGATGATGCGGATTGGGCAGGCGCGGCAGAGAGGAGTGGCGGCCATGGCTGTGCTGGCGAACGACACCGCCGTCAAGCCCCGGCGCCGCCTGCGCCGCGCAAGGGGCGCGAAGCGCAGCGCAGCGACTCGCGTCAGCCCTTGCGCGGCGCGCAAGCCGGGGCAGGCCGGGTGGCGTGATCGCCAAGCACTCAGCAGCAGCCGGGCTTCCTCCAGCCGGCCCTCTTCGCTGGCGAGGACGCCAAGGTTGTAGAGGGCCTCTAGGTGTTCGGGCTGAAGCTGCAGCAGGGTTTCCAGCAGCAGCCGGGCCTCATCGAATCGCCGCTGCTTCAGGAGCGGGCCGATCGTGGCCATCGCTGGTGCTCCCGGCCCTGCCGGTTCCGGTGCCGCCAGCTCCCAGGCCACCTCGATGCGGCCAGCGGCGAACACCACCAACAGCTGACCGCCCATGGAGGCATAGGACTTCTGGAAGTAGTCGCTCACCGTCTTGTGGAACGCCAACGTGCCTGGGGCGCGGCTGCCCTCGGGCAGCAGCGAAGCCTCAGTACCCCGCATCTTCGATCGAGAACGCCGTGCCTTCCATCAGGGCGTCTTCCAGACGTACCAGCGGGAGAGGCCCAGTTTCTCGGCCCAGCCATCGACGATCTCCTGGTCGGGATCACTCGTTCTGGATATGACGCTGGTGAAGGCGATCAGCTCCTTCACCAGAGACCAAAAACCTGCCGCCACTGTTGAAACGCCCTGATCACTCAATGACGGCTGATTCAGGGATTCGCCATGGCCTGCAGTCAGAACCAGAGCACGACATGGCTTGCTGCGTCGAGGAGCCGACTTCAACACTTGCCCACGACTCTGGACTTTTTGCAGTGACTCCAGCTCGTTCCACGATCCAACAAGCTATACAGGCAACAGACGCATGAGCCATCAGCAGATGCCCCTATTGGCAAAATGGAAGACATTCTGAACTCTTATGCAGGTCCTGCATAGATTTTTTCCTTTGCTTGCAGCTGCAGCGGCATATGACTTGAGATTGAAGCCATTTGGGGAGCCCTGGCATGTCCATACTTGATGCCCAGCAAGATCGCCGAGATCCGTTGTGTAGCAAGCGATCTCTATGGCTAACCGCGCCCAGAAACGGGCGCGGCGCTGGGTTCAACTCACTCAATCACCGCGCGACCCGGTACCTATCAGCGTTGTTGTCCGCTCGAGGTGCCTGCATTGAGCACCTTTTTGCAGCTTACTGCTTTTTGCTTTTCATGGGCCACGAGTTGATGGATGGCGCAGCATCTCAGTCTCCGCTTGGTGGTGGTTGCGTCGGCCCCTGATCGCGGCTGTTGCCGACGTCGCCCCAAGGGGGGCGTCATCGGACAGCCACGGGGGCCTCAACTTCTGCCTATTAGATCGATCGTTGTTGCTCAGGCCGCGGATAGTTGACCTTGACGATTTCTGGTTGCTTCCAGCAGCGTGGTG
>CAIZOZ010000346.1 GCA_903934745.1 uncultured cyanobacterium | reverse complement strand
GATCGCCTTCAACGGCCTCTGCAAGGAACACGGCTTCCTGCCCGATCCTTCCTTGCAGCAACGGCAGCTCTTCCACGAGGAAGTGGAACCACTGCTGCGCAACGCCCAGAACCGCGACAGCCAGCGCTGCGCCGTGTTTCTGGTCGATGCCCTCCGCTACGAGATGGCGATCGAGCTGTTCCAGCAGCTGCAGGACACCCCGGCCTCCACCGTGCAGCTCAAGGCACGACTGGCAGAACTCCCCACCGTGACCGAGGTGGGCATGAACGTGCTGGCGCCCGTGGTTGTTCAGGGACGCCTCAGCCCCAGCCTCTCCTCCAGTGATGGTGGTGCCATCCAGGGATTCCGGGCCGGCGAGTTTCTGGTGAACAACCCCGACACGCGGCTGCGCGCCATGCAGGCTCGCACCGCCGGCGGCAACGGCCTGAAGCTCACGCTCGAGGAGGTCACCAGCCTCAAAGCCGACACCCTCAAGAAGAAGGTGGACCAAGCCCGCCTGCTGATGGTGCACAGCCGCGAGATCGATGCCGCCGGCGAGAAGGGGGTGGGCCTTGATGTGTTTGATCGGGTGTTGCGTGACATCCGGACGGCCTGGCAACGGCTTCGCACCGCTGGCGTCCGCAATTTCGTGATCACCTCCGATCACGGCTTCCTGCTGAATGAGGGACTACCACCGGCCGTGCGCCGCCACGGGAACAAGACAGACCCCTCCCGCCGCCATGTGTTTCGCCCCCATGCGGCCAATCACGACGGGGAAGTGCGTGTGGCCCTGGCTGATCTCGGCTACCAGGGTGTGGAGGGGCAGTTGATGATGCCGGAGGACACCGCCGTGTTCGACACCGGCAAGCACGACATGCGCTTCGTGCATGGCGGCAACAGCCTCCAGGAGCGCCTGATTCCGGTGCTCACGATCGAGCATCGCGAGAAGCCCGGTGGCTCGACCCAGGAGTTCCAGATCGAGGCCCAGCAACGGCAGGATGTGGCCGGCCTCCACTGCCTGGAAATCCAGGTGAAGACGGTGGAACAGCTTGCCCTGTCCTTCGGCAGTCGCAACCGCATCGAGCTGGCGCTGAAGTGCCCCGATGATCCCGAGTTGCAGGTGGAACTGCACCAGACCCGTGGGGCGGACCAACCCAAAGGAAGCGTGGTTTATGCCCCAGTTGGGCAACGCTTCGAGTTGTTCTTCCGCCTCAGCGGCACCAGCCAGGAGAAGGTGCGGGTGGAGGTGTTCCACCCTGGCGCCACCGATCAGGTGGCCCCCTGCATCCCGGAGGCTCGCTTCTTGGTGAGTGCCCTCTCCACGGCCCCGCAGCGCCAATCCGAGGTGATGGCGCCGGCCCCACCGCCGGCGCCGACGACCCTGCAGGACAGCGCGATGCCGCAGTGGCTGGTGGATCTTTCCGAGGATGAAAGAATCCGCCAGCTGTTTGCCCACCTGGCGGCCCACGGCGTGATCACCGAGCCGGAGGTGGCTGCCATGCTGGGCTCCCCCCGGGCCGCCCGGCGCTTCTCCGTCCAGGTCGACGACCTGGCCAGCCGGGCGCCGTTCTCGGTGCGTGTCGCGGTGGTGGGTGAGGTCAAGCGCTACGTGAAGGAGCAGAGCTGATGAGCACCCTGACCGCCAAGGATGTCGAGCACGTCTTCGAGTCGCTACGCAAAGGGCTGGTGCCCGAGCGCGGCATCGAAACCTTCGCCGTGGGCATCGAGAAGCAACGCGGTGAGCTGCATCGCCAGTTGGAGCTGGCCGCTGACGGCGAGGGCACGATCAAGTTCCTGCGCGGTGGCTACGGCTGCGGCAAGACCTTCATGGCCCGCCTGGCCCTGCTGGATGCCAAGGAGCGGGGCTTCGCTACCAGCTTTGTCGTCGTTTCGGATAACGACCTCAAGTTCCACCGCTTCGATGACGTCTACCGCAAGGTGATGACCGAGCTGGGCACCGCCACTTGCCCCCGCGGTGCCCTCAGCGACATCCTCGATCGCTGGATCGCTCGGGTGGAAGACGCCCTGATCGCCGCCGGTGAAGACGAGGACGCTGCTGACTTCGACGAGAAAGTGCAGGGCCGGCTGGAGGCCGACCTGGCCTCCCTCACCGGCGGTCAGGCGCCGCAGGACTTCATCCGGGTGATCCAGACCATCTTCCGCCTCAAGCAAGAGGGTGAAGTGTCTGAGGCCGGTGCCCTGATCTCCTGGCTCTGCGGCAGTGGCAATGTCGCCGCCGCCTCCAAGAAGGCGGCTGGCATCAAGGGCGACATCGGCAGCCGCGATGCCCTCGATTACCTCCGCGGCGTGCTGGAGATCGTCAAAGCCGCCGGCTACAAGGGCCTGCTGATCGTGATCGACGAGGCGGAAACGATCCTGCGCATGCGATCGGACTCCCGCCACAAATCGCTTAACGGCATCCGTCAAATTGCCGATGCGGCTGGCTCCTACCCAGGCATGCTCTGGCTGTTCACCGGTACCCCCGAGTTCTTCGACACCCGCTACGGGGTCGCTGGGCTGGAACCACTGCATCGGCGCATCAGCTTCAGCAAGCAAGGCCCCTATGCAAGTCTGCGGCAGCCCCAGCTGGAGCTGACACCGTTTGATGCCGAGCGCCTGCGCTCCGTGGCCCTGCGCCTGCGGGAGCTCTACCCCTCGGCCACGCGCCCTGAGCTCGAGGAGCGGATGAGCCTCGAGTTCATCAACCGTCTGGTGGCAGAGGTAACCAAAGGCTTCCGCGGTGATGTGGGTGTGGTGCCACGCCAGTTCCTGCGCGAGTTCGTGACCCAGCTCGACCTGGTGGAGGAGAACGAGGATTACGTGCCGATGGAGCTCTACGGTTTTGATCCCAGCCAGATCAGCACCGCGGAGCTCACCCCAGAGGAACAGCAACGCCTCGACGGAACAACCGACGCAGCCCCCCTTGCTGGCGAGGACGAGGGCCCAGAGCTGATCCTCAAAGAAGACGTGTGGTGAAGCCCTCTCGCCTGCTGACCGGAGGCCGAGCGTGAGCGTCTTCTCCCGCCTGGCGCCCCGGCTGCAGGAAGCGATCGTCGCCCGCCTGGGCTGGAGCAGTCTTCGCCCCGTGCAGGAGCAGGCCGGCGAAGCACTGCTGGCTGGGGCCAATGCGGTGATCCTGGCGCCGACGGCCGGCGGCAAAACCGAGGCCTCGATGTTCCCCACCCTCTCGATGTTGGTGGAGGCGGCTCCCGATGGCGTCGGTGCCCTCTACATCGCGCCGATCAAGGCCCTGCTCAACAACCAGGCGGATCGGCTCGGCCTCTACACCGAGATGGTGGGCCTACGCCGCTTCGTGTGGCACGGCGACACGGATGACTCCTCCCGGCGTCGCTTCCTCAAGGATCCAGCCGAGCTGTTGATGACCACCCCCGAATCGCTGGAGGTGATGCTCGTCTCCCAGCGGGTCGATGAAGCCAGGCTCTTCGGCGATCTGCGCATGGTCGTCATCGACGAGGTGCATGCCCTCGCCGGCTCAGACCGCGGCGCCCACCTGATGAGCGTGCTGGAGCGCATCGCCCGCCACTCCCGTCACGATCTGCAGCGGGTCGGCCTGAGCGCCACGGTGGGCAATCCCGAGGCGATTCTGGATTGGCTGCAGGGTTCCTCCCAGAGAGAGGCCCGGGTGGTGGATCCACCGAAGCTGCCCAGCCGGCGGCAGCTCCTAGTGATCCATCGGCCCGAACTGACCCTGCTGGCCAAAGATGCCGCCCAGCTGGCCCAGGGACAGAAAAGCCTCTTCTTCTGCCAGTCCCGCGCCACGACTGAGAAGGTGGCCGAAACCATGCGCCGCGCCGGCACCACGGTGTTCGTGCATCACAGCGCCGTCTCCAAGGAGGAGCGACTCCTGGCTGAGGAAACCTTCAACCGCGGAACGGCTGATGGTCAAGGCGCCTGCATCGTCTGCACCTCCACCCTCGAACTGGGCATTGATGTCGGTGATCTCGATCGGGTGCTGCAGGCTGATGCCCCGGACACCGTGAGTTCGTTCCTGCAGCGCATGGGTCGCACCGGCCGCCGCGACGGCCAGGCGGCCAACACCACCTTCTTCTGTGAATCCAGCGAGAGCGTGCTGCAGGCGATCGCTCTGATCGAACTGGCCAAGCAGGGCTGGGTGGAATCGGTGCCGCTCCAGAAGCGCTGCTGGCCCGTGTTGATCCACCAGCTGCTCACCATGGCCCTTGCCGGCGGTGGCATCAGCGCGGATGACGCCTGGGCCCATCTCAGCCTGGTTCCTGATTTCCGTGGTTTTGAGCGCCAGGAGTTCGACCGCCTGATCGACTGGATGCTGCGCGATGGCGGCCTGCGGCTGGCTTCCGCCCAGCTGGTGCTCGGCCCCAAGGCGGAGAAACGCTTCGGCCGCAAGAACTTCATGGAACTCTTCGCCGTCTTCAGCAGCCCCGTCAGCTACACGGTGGTCACCAGTGCAGGCCAGCCCCTCGGCTCGCTGCAGCAGGAGTTTGTGGATCGCCTGGTCGATGGGGTCAGCAGCTTCCTGCTCGGTGGCCGGGGTTGGGTCGTGATCCGCATCCAACACAACGACCGGCGGGTGGTGGTGGAGCCGGCGCCCCGAGGCAAGCAGCCCACCTGGGGCGGCTACATCCCCCAGTTCCTCGGCTTCGAGGTGTGCCAGAAGATGCGCGACATCCTGCTCTCTTCCACCGCCTTCCCCTACCTCGAAGAGCAAGCCACCGCCGTTCTTGAGGAGAAGCGGGAGTCAATCCAGCCACTCTTCCAGTCGCGCTGCGCCGGCATCGACGTAAGGGACGGCGAACTGCGCTGGTGGACCTTCGCTGGTGGCAAGATCAACGCCACGCTGCGCTATGGCCTGGAGGCAGTGGGAGGTGACTGGAAAATCACCACCGACAACATCCTCGTCAAGGCGAAGGGCGAGGGCATCACGCCTGAGCGCTTCCAGGACGCGATCCAACGCTTAGCCACACCCGAGATCTGGGACGACGCCAAGCTCTGGAAGGATGTCGCTGAGTCACTGCCGAACTACAGGCTGAGCAAATTTCAGGACCTGATGCCGGATTGGGTGGAGCGGGAAGTGGTTTCTAGCTATCTCCTGTCGATCTCCGCTGCAAGGAGCTGGTGCAATCAAGGCTGGAGAGCAGGTTCAGACCATGACAAACTTGAACCAGAATGACCATCAAACCCTTCCCTAAATTCCATGAGCTGATGCGGCCGATGCTGGAGGCCTGCAGCGATGGCCAGCCCCACTCAGTGAAGGAGGTCATTGAACGGATGATCGCAAGCTCAGAGCTCAGCGAGGAGCAGCTCACCCAAACCATTCCCAGCGGTCAGTCCCGCTATTACAACCGCAGCCTGTGGGCCGCCACCTATCTGAGAAAAGCCCAGGCACTCACCACACCAAAGCGCGGCTGGGTGCAACTGGGCGATCGGGGACGTGAGCTGTTGGCTGAGAACGGCTCGGTGACCATGGCCCGCCTGCGGCAGATCCCCGGTTGGGAGGAAGCCTGGGGCTCAGGACGCTCGGATCAAGAAAGCTCCGACGCCACCAACACCTCTTCAGTCATGGACGAGGAGGAGGAGACGACGCCCGAGGAACGCATCACCGCCGGCATCGAACAACTGGAGGCTGATGTGCGTGGCGATCTTCTGCAACGGGTTAAGACCATCAGCCCGGCTGCCTTTGAAGCGTTGGTCCTACAGCTCCTTGGTGCCCTCGGTTATGGCGTAGGACCGGAATCACGGCGGGGAGTTTCCCTTGGTGCGGATGGTGGCCTCGATGGCCGCATCCACGAAGACCGCCTGGGTCTGGCCAGCATCTATATCCAGGCCAAGCGCTACACCGAGCAGACGATCGGTCGCCCTGTGATCCAGGCCTTCTATGGCGCCATGGGTGGTGTCGGTGCCAGCAAGGGCGTGTTTATCACCACCTCAGGTTTCAGCCATGAGGCGAGGGATTATGCCGAGGGCCTGATCGATAAACGCATCGTCCTGATCGATGGCAGCCGCCTGACTCAACTAATGCTGGATGGTGGCGTAGGAGTTTCCGTGAAGCAGGTCTACAAAGTGCACCGCTTGGACGAGGATTTCTTTGCAGAGTTTGAGGGGATTTGAACGCCATCGCGCCATGATCGCTCCTGTCGCTGCAATTTCGGAGCCGGCGCTTCCGCCCACTAAACCCCTGCGACTAGCGGATCTCTTTCTCAGCTCGGTTGATTGGATGATCCAAGCGACCCCTCCGATTCGCCGAACACCTGCTCCCCTGCCTTCACCATCCGCTGCCGCAGGGTACGGATCAGATTGCGGGCTTCACGGCTCTTGGGCAAGGAACCAGACGGCAGCAACAGCCAGAGCTGCTCCCGCAGATCGGGTTGCTGGGAATGGGGCATCAGGCCGTTGGCTTCAATCCAGCCCTGCTCCAGTAGCCCCTCGCAGATCGGCATCATCAGATCCCGGTCCCGCAGTCGCTTGATCCAGGCGGAGACCTCCTGGCAGGCCACGGGCTGCTGCTCCACCTGGAAGCCATGCCAGGCGACCGTCTGATGCAGCAGCGGTGTGATGCTCTTGCGGGGCAGCAGCACCTTGCTTGGGGGCAGCGCCTCCTCCGGTGAGGAAGGGATTGGGCAGAACAGCTGCAGCGGCAATACCCCCAGCGGCACCGTCCTCAGCAGGGTCGACACCAAGCGCGTGTGGCACCAGGAGGAGACGACGATCACCCCATCGAACACCGCCTGGCTGAGCAGCAGAACCCACTCGCCTCGACCCAACGACGGAGCTGATAAAAGCCAAAGCCTATCTTAAGAAAATTATTGATTTCCCTCCGCGATCGTTCCTGCCAATCGATCTTCCATCCAGCTCAGGATGCTACGACCAAGCTCCAGGGGCCGCAAACCCTCCGATTCATGCTTGAGAGCCAGCCCGGTATTAAGAAGATTGGACTTGCACAGATTACTGCGCAGCAGATTGCAAATATTATCAAGATTTATAGGGTTAGTCGTGGCAAAGCCAACTGGTATCCGCAACCATTGTGTATCAGGGTGAGGGAAGTAGTACTGCACAATAGCAAATCTCCCAGGCACTAAAAGGCAGAACGTCGAATCCGAGCCAATTGGTTGATTCAGCCCAATAGGCCGCGAGAAACCGTAAAAAAACTGCTTTAGCTTATTTTCATCGCGACGATTAAAATTCCCAACTAGAGAGAATTTTGCGCGAGCAATGTCCTCGCAAAAGCGAGAGAACTGCTTGCTTCTTCCCCACAAATTGCTATGGCTGTTGAGCAGCATAATGCCTTCGGGAACACTAGAATATAAATCCAAAGGCTCAACATTAGAGAAAACATTTTCGGTAAGAGACTTGAGGCGAAGGATGTTCTCGTCATTGTAATGGTAACCAATCATAGTAATAGTGGACTCATCTGGATAAATCCACTTACCTAGATAAGCCTGAAACGCCTTTCCCAAATGAAACCTATTATCGTCACCTATGAATTCACGGATGAAAGCATCTCCAAATAGATTATCATGTGCAATCAAAGATTTTTCGTACTGTTCAACGCTTGG
>CAIZOZ010000345.1 GCA_903934745.1 uncultured cyanobacterium | reverse complement strand
TTTGAACGCTTCAGGCTTGCCGATCCAGATTGACGGATTCTGGCTGATTCCTGGAGGCCGGCTCAGGTTTTCTGACTCGGTCTGGCGGGGATCAAGCGGGCAGAATTCAGTCGTTCAGGACTCAGTTGGGCTGAGCTTGGTTCTGCCGGGGGCAGTTTGGCTGGGTCGGTGTTGCCGCTCCAGACCTCCGGATCAGTGTTGCAGACATCAGTGAGAGCTGCCGCCCCTCATTAGGCCCGAGTCCGGCGGCAGCCGTCGTAACGATGGCTACGACAGCTGCTTCCCGGTCCGGATCCAGTACGGTCAAATCCTCTGTTGTTGTCGCCAGGCCATGGCCATCGAAGCCGCCGTCATCAGTGCCGTCGCCGTGACCGAAGGGCTTTCAACCGATCCGGGCGAACGCACCCGTACTCCGAGCTACGGCGAACGGGCGATTGCCGAAGCTCAGCTCATCTGCTTCGACAACCCTCGCCCGGGTCGCCCCTATGAGGTGTCAATCGAGCTGCCGGAATTCACCTGCACCTGCCCGTTCTCCGGCTATCCCGATTTCGCGGTGCTGCGGCTGCTGTACCAGCCGGGACCGCGGGTGCTGGAGCTCAAGGCTCTGAAGCTGTACGTGAATGGCTACCGGGATCGCAGCATCTCCCATGAGGAGGTGGCCAACCGGATCCTCGACGACTTTGTGGCGGCCTGTGCACCCGCCTGGATGGAGCTGGTGGCCGACTTCAACCCCCGCGGCAATGTGCACACGGTGGTACGGGTCAGCCATGGGCAGCGCCAGCCCTGCTGAGTCACGGGCTGCTGGTCTGCCCTGCTGAGCCTCAGCCCTCCTGGGCGGCAGCCGTGGACACCCGGCCCAGCAGCGCTGGCAGTTCGGCGGCGAAGGCTGTGAGGTTGCGATTGCAGAGGCCGGCCACATGCAAACGACCGGCCTCGACTTCGCTGATCGCCCAGAGCTGGCGGGTGGCCACCAGGCTGAGCCCGCCTCCGAGCAGGGCGATGGCGAAGCCGCTGTACACCAGTGGCACGCCGGGATCACGCTTCAGCAGGATGCCGCTCGCCGGCAGGATCGAGTCCACCCGGATCGGCAGGCCGCGCACCTCAACCGCCTCGCCACCAGGTTGCAGCCGGGCCAGTTGCTGACCATCGGGTCCAAACACCTCCACCGGTCCCTGTTCGCTGCGCAGGCTCAGAAACACCGGTTCGCTGCCATCGGGACGGGTCGGCAGCACCAGGCCCCACACCTGCTCGCCCAGTTCGGGATAGGTCTGCAGCGGCAGCTGCAGGACGGGGCTGCGACCCAGTTGGATGTTGACTGCTGCCAGGGCCCAGTCGGCCTGATAAAGGGTCATGCCCCGGTGGCGCAGGGGATGGTTGACGCTGATCACGGCCCGCAGCGGTGCCGCCGCGACCTGCGTGCGGCTGGGCTGGTCCGCGGCTCCAGCCGCACTGGCCTCAACGTCGTTGCGGAGGGCGGCCGGGGCGATGGATCGGGCCACGACCGGGGGGGCGATCCCAGCCTGGGAGCCCGCGACGGAGGGAGTTGTGGTCGAATCTGGGCGGCTCTGCGCAACTGCTGCTGTTGCCGAGGCGCCTGCCGCGCCGCTGAATGCCGTGGTGTCTACCTCCAGAGGCGCTGGAATCAGGCGCAGGCTGGAGCTGAACTGCTCCGGCCGGCCGAGTGGATCGCGCTGGATCTGGAAGTCGTCGAGGGCCACGGTGAGCTGGGTGTGGCCGCGGCTATCCAGCAGTTCCAGCTCCCGACCAGGGGCAAGAAAGCGCTCCAGTCTCTGGCCCCCTAACGATCCCCAGGCAGCACCCACCATCAGCACCACCATGCCGGCATGGACGAGCAGCGGTCCCACCCGACCCAGCACGCCCCGCCGGGCGGCAAGCCGATCCGGCTGGCGTTGCACCTGCCAGCCCCCGGACCGCAACTCCTGCTCCAGCCGGTCCAGACAGGGCCCGGGCTGGTCGCTGATCAAGGTTTCGGCCACGCTCAGCTTGCTCAGCTGGCGCGGCGAGCGGTAATCGATCCAGCGCAGGGAGGCCTGCAGGGCTGGCCACTGGCGACGCCAGCTGCACAGCACCAGAGACAGCCCCAGCCAGGCCAACAAAGCCAGGAACCAGCCACTGGAATAGACGTGGTCGAGCTGCAGATGCAGCACACCGTTGCCATCGACCAGACCGAGCCAAGGGGCCGGGTCGTAGCGCTGGTGGTAGAAGAGTTCGCTTTCTTTCTGGGGAATGGCGGTGCCGACCCCACTGGCGAGGGCGATCACCAGCAGCAGCGTGATCGCCAGGCGCAGGTCGGCCAGCCAGCCGATCCAGCGCAGCAAGCGTCGTCTGGTGGTCGAGGAGGGGGCCACCGTCATGGCAGTTGGGAGAGCAAGGTGAGGCCACCGGTGGTCAGCAGCACCACGCCGCTGATCGGCGGGATCCACTGGCCGACCCGACGCAGCCGCAGCAGGTTGGGCAGGCTGGCGGCGGCGGTGCCGGCTAGCAGCAGGGGCAACACCTGGCCGGCGCCGAAACAGGTGAGCAACACCATGCCCTCCAAGGGCCGGCCGTTCTGGGCCATCCAGGTCAGTAACACGGCCAGCACCGGGGTGGTGCAGGGCGTGGCCGCCAGGCCGAAGGCCAAGCCGGCGGCCAAGGGGGCCAGGGGGGCCGGCACCCGGCGCCGCCAGCTTTCGGGATCAGGGCCGGCCGGCAGGGGAAAGCGCAGTAGGCCGAGCAGATTCAGACCCATCACCACGGCCACCACCGCCACCACCAGAGGAATCTGGCTGGGCAGGCTGCCGTAGAGCCGTCCCATCAGGCCACTGGCCAGACCCAGCAGCACCAGCGAGGAGACGATGCCGGCTGCGAAGCTGACGCTGCGCTGCCAGGGCAAGGTGCGGGGCATGGCCGCCGGCGTCGGTGCCCTGCTGCCATCGGCGCCGAAGCCTGCCAGGTAGGCCAGGGTGACCGGCAACAGGGAGAGCGAACAGGGGCCGAGGCTGGTTAGCACGCCACCGCCGAAGATCACCGCCAGGGTGATTGGTCCCGGATGGGCAAGGGAACTCTGCAGCAGGTGTTCGCTGCTGCGGGCCCAATCGGCGAGCAGCAGGCCGGGGCTGGTCATGGCCGGGGAGAGAAGGGCCGATGCGGTCAGCCTATCGGGGCAGGTGGCTGGCGCCGTCGGCGCGGGCGCGCGGTTTCCAGTCCTGTGGTTTCCAGGGAGCAGCGAATCAGCAGGCCGCAGACGAACAGGCTGCTGAGCAGGGAGTTGCCGCCATAGCTGATCATCGGTAACGGCAGGCCGGTGGTGGGCATGGCGCCGCTGGCCACCGCGATGTTGAGGATCGACTGGCCGACCAGCAAGGTGGTGCAGCCCATGGCCACCAGGCGGTGCTGGTTGCTGCGGCAGCTGAGCGCCACCCTCAGGCCGACGAAGCCGAAGATCAACAGAAACAGCAGCAGCATCACCGAGCCGACGTAGCCGAACTCCTCGGCGAACACCGCGAAGATGAAATCGGTGGTCTGGATCGGCAGGTATTGCAACTTCTGGGTGGAAAGCCCGAGGCCCTCACCGAGAATGCCGCCTGAGCCGATCGCCAGCAGGCTCTGCACTAATTGGTAGCCATCGCCCTGGGCATCCTTCCAGGGATTGAGGAAGGAGGTGACCCGCAGCCGCTGGTAGTCGTTGATCATGATGCTGGCGCTACCGAGCAACCCTCCGGCCCCCGCCGCGCCGATCAACAGCGGCAGGGAGAGGCCACCAGCTAGGGCCATCAACCAGAGCAGCAGTCCCAGCAGGGCGGCAGTGCTGAGGTTGGGTTGCTTGAGGATCAGCAGGATCACACCGCCGAAAATCGCCAGCCAGAGCAGCTTCTGGTCATTGCCGATGCGGCGCCAGTGGGAGAAGAGCACGGCTCCTTGCAGCACCACAAAGGGTTTCACCAGTTCGGTGGGCTGGATCTGAATCGGTCCGAGCACCAGCCAGCGGCTGGCCCCGTTCACGGTGCTGCCGATCACCAGGGTGGCCGCAATCAGCACCGCCCCGATCACCAGGGCCGTTCCGGCGATGTGCAGCCAGCGCCGCAGGCTGGTGCGGATGGCCAGCAGCAACAGCCCCCAGCTGGCCAGCAGCCACAGAGCCTGGCGTTTGAGGTAGTAGGCCGCATCGCCCATCTCCCGGTCGGCGACGAACCAACTGGCGGAGGTGAGGATCAGCAGCCCGACCAGGCTCCAGATGGCCACCAGGCCCAGTAGCAGCCTGGCTTCGGCGGGCCAGAGGCCCCAGGGCAGGGGCATCAGGCTCTGGCCTGCCGGGCTGGCTTCCTGGGTGTCGCTGTGGTCGGGCGATCGAGATGGGGTTCGGGTCAAGGCTGGGGCTACCGGGATCGCCAATGGACCATTCAGCCCTGAACAGCCGGGCCTTGTCGAGTCCTGTGAGCAAATCGAACGGACCAGGCCACGCTTGCGCTGGCAGACCAGGCGGCTGGATCGGTCCGGTAGGGGTGCCGTCGGTGCGGCTGGATCAAGCGGTCTTGTTGGATCGGCGCGAATCGCTTGGGTGGCTCCTGCTTGGCCACAGCAAAGGCCATCAGCGGCGCAGGGCCATGAATCAGGCCCGAGGCCAGAGCCCGTCTGCACTCGCCCCCAGAGCCCTCAGCTGCGGTCGCGTCCCCGGGCGATCACGGCCGCCCTAGGTCCTGCCGGGATCTTGTTTTGGCAAGCAAAGTTTTGTGGTCAGAGTGCCTCTGGTTGTTCCGTGCTGATTGGCGGCCCTCCTGTCCGCTGCCTCCCCCTTTGGGACTGCTGGATCTCCCCCAGAGCCTTCGCTGAGCCAGCTCACGCCAATTGAAGCCAGGGATGCCGTCAGGCAGCAACGCCTCGGACCTGCCGTGTCGCAGTCGATCAGGCCGCCTGGGCTCCCATCCTGCTGAGTCATGAACAAACCAAAACCCAGGGCTTCCATCGGGAAGCCCTGGGTTATCCCGTCCAGCCAGCTGGAGGCGGGTATCAAGCGCTGGTTCCGGTCAACGCGCGAGTCGCACGGTGGTCGGATTGTCAAGGCTTGGGTTGGGGGACTGACGATCAATCGGGATGAAATCCTGACATCGAGCCAGACCCAGCTTGCCGATCCCTTGACTTTGCTGGATTCGAACCCAGAGCCAGGGATGGAGGCGAGATCAGGGTTGAGGACCAGATCAGGAAATGGCGGAGAGCTGCACCAGGGGGGCAGCTGCGGGACCTTCAGTTGCCGCAGTTTTGCTGACGGCGTCCGGTGGCCAACTCCACCTTCAGGATCTTGCCACCCTGTTTCATGATGCGCTGCTGTTCCGCGAACCAGCTGGAATAGGGCACCCACTTGGTGAAATAGGTGTTTTGCAATTCACGCTGGGTTCTCGCCTTTTCAGGGCAGGGAATGCAGGCTGTGATCTTGAACAGGCGCATGGGGGACTCCTTGTCGGGACGACTCTGCAGAGATCAGGCCAGACCCGAGCTGATGTAGTCGAAGTAGACACCCATTTCACGACCAGCATCAGGACCCACAAGGGAGGCGGTGGCTTCCTTCATGGCCTGGATCGACTGAACGGTGGCGCCGATGGGCACGCCCAGGGAGTTGTAGGTCTCCTTGAGGCCGTTCAGAACGCGCTCGTCGAGGATCGAAGTGTCACCCGCCAGCATGGCGTAGGTGGCATAGCGCAGGTAGTAATCCAGATCGCGGATGCAGGCCGCATAGCGACGGGTGGTGTACATGTTGCCGCCCGGACGGGTGATGTCCGAGTACAGCAGCGCTTTGGCGACAGCCTCTTTGATGATGGCCGAAGCGTTGGCGCTGATGGTGGCGGCAGCACGGACGCGCAGCTCACCGCTGGCGAAGTACTGCTCAAGCCTGCCGATGGAACCGCCGTCAAGGTAAAGACCCTGAACGTCGGACTGGTTGATGACGTTGGTGATGGCGTCTTGCATGGATCCTGAGAGGAGTGGCGATGAACGGGGAGGGAAGAGACCTCAGGAGAGGGCGCCGACGACGTAGTCGAAGTAGAAACCAGCTTCCTCGGCATCGGCGCCGGTGAGGATGCCGGTGGCCACCGACTTCATTTCGCGCACGGCTTCCGCCATCGCTTCCAGGGGAGTGCCAAGGGCGCGGTACATCTCACGAGCGCCAATGATGCCGATCTCTTCGATCGGTGTCACATCGCCGGCGACAACGCCGTATGTGACCAAGCGCAAGTAATAATCCATGTCCCGCAGGCAGCTCGCGGTCATCTCTTCACCGTAGGCATTGCCTCCGGGTGAGATGACATCGGGGCGCTTCTGGAAAAGCTGGCCTCCGGCCTGCTTGACAATGCGCTCCCGGCTTTCGGCCAGGACCTGGGCGACGCGGAGGCGACGCTGACCACCAGCCACGAACGACTTGATCTGGTCGAGTTCGCCAGGGCTGAGGTAGCGGGCTTCGGCGTCCGCGTTGATGATCGAGTTGGAGACGATGCTCATGCAGTTCTGCCTCGAAACAAGCGGTCGCCGTTGAAGGAGACCGGTATCCAGTGGGTAAGGGTTGAGGCCGACATCGTCGACCACCGAATCATTCTGCGGCAACGCTCCTCTGGGGCTCGGCCGCCGGTAACAGATCTTCACGGCCAAATTGCTGGGGAGATCCCTGCGGCTGCAAAGCATCTGGTGCCAGTTGCTGACAGCCACCTGCTGCAGCAATTGTTGATCAATTCCGGCCCTTCCCGGCGGCTGGAGTCCGTCGCTTACGGGGCCATCTTTGGCGGTGATCTGTGGATCAAATTATGGTGCCAATTCATAAAGCAACCTCCCGGAGTATGGCTCCGGGAGGTTGGGGTAACTGTTGTGTTTTTCAGAGCCGCAGACTAACCCTGGTTTTGGTTGCCGGTCTCAGATCGCTCCGCCCAGGGGTGGATTGAGGGCGGCATTGCCACCATAGAGATTGGCAGTGCGGTTCACCGTGCTCAAGGGCAGGCCATCGGCAGTGTTCAGGCCTTTGAGGTAGGGCACGGTGTCGCGGCCGAAGCTGCTGGCGTACTCCGAACCGGAGAGCACGGCGGCAATCGCCGCCCTCTGGCCCTGGTTCGAGCGGGTGGCGAGGAAGCGACTCACCTCCGCTGGCTGGGCGGCTCGGCCCAGCAAGGCGAGATAAACCGCCGAGGCGCCCCGCAATGGCGCCATCCGCTGAATCCGTTGTTGGAACAGGTCGCTGAGGGCGATCTGGCCGACGAAATCAGCCACCGTCAACACGCCGTTGCGCAACTGGGATTCGGCGTCGCCGAGCCGCTCCACCACCAAGACCGTGCGGTTCAGGAGTTGGCGATAGCTGGCTTCGATCGCCGCGCTCAACTCGCCCTCACTCGGAGCGGTGGGAAGCTGAACGGGTTGTCCCAGGCTCTGGCGGCGGCGGAAACCCTGGGGCGAGCCGGGCTGCAGCGCTTTCGCCATGGCGGCGCCCGGTTGTATGGCGCTCGCGGACCCGTAGCCATTGCCCAGGGCAGCGCGCCAGCTACCGGTACCCGTCAGGGCCGTTGGCGCGAAAGGCGTCGGGGCCGGCGTCGGGGCCGGCGGTGCCGTGGAGCGGCTCGGCAGCGGTGTGGCCACGCCGGGTTTCCAGCGAGGCGCGCTCCAGCTGCGGCTGGGCAGGGGTGGCTGTCTGAGGCTTTGGGGCCCAGCTGTACGGTCCGCGACCGGAGCACTGCTTTGGCCACCACTGATGGCCGCCGTCCAGCTGCCGCGGATCACCCGGCTGCGATCAGGCAGATTGCGGGGCACGATGTCGGCGACCGTGCGCAGCTGCTGCGGCCGCGGCACATCCGGCCGCATGATCGGCATGAGATCGGCGACAGCCGCAGCATTGAAGGGCCGGCGCAGGCCAGGAACCTTGCGGGCGTTGCGGTCGTTGGCAGTGATGAAACGCTCGTAGGGGACGGTGTCCTCTCCGAAGGTTTCGTTGTATTCGCGACTGTTGATCATGGCGTCGACGACGCCATAGAAGCCGCTGCGGGCAGCGGTGTCGAAGTAGCTGTCGATCTCCCAGCGGCCGAAGGTGGGGCGACCCAGCATGCGGCGATGCATCACCTCGATCGCCTTGCAGATGTAGAGGCCACTCCAGTAGCGACGACGGAAAGCCTTGGAGCGGGCCACCTGGCGAATGAACTCCCGCAGGCTGATGTCGCCGTTTTCGAGCTTGATCTCCTCAACGGTGTTGCGCTCACCGGCATAGCCGGTGTTGCCCAGAATCTGGACATAGACACCGCGGATCACCGCTTGGGTGGCCGCTTCGGTGCCGCGGATGCTGGGCTGACCGCCACGTCGGGGCACGGAACTGCCACCGGTGGCGATCTGCTGTAGCCGCAGCACCTTGGGACCGACCCGGCGGGGGGTGGACTTACGGAACTGGGCGCTGTCCATCTGGCCCGGCTGGCGCAGGCCATTGCCGATCAGGATGCGGCGGCTGTCGTAGCTGAATGGCGCCGGACGCGTGGCCACGGAGGCGGTGCCGGACGGGAAGATCGCGCCATAGTTGAGGCCGATCGGGTCGTTGCCACCGCCGTAGGGATGCTGGTCGGCGAAGGGCTGCCGGTAGGAGGCGTAGAGAGTGATGTATTGCGGGGCGCCTTCAAAGGGGGCGCTGTAGCGGAAGAGCTTGCGATTCGACCCCCAGCCGGCGCTTTCCTGGGCCTCTTCGCCGAGGTCGCGCAGATAGGGAACGGTTTCTTCGCCGAAGACGCGGGCATATTCCATGCCGTTGACCAGGGCATCCACCAGACCGCCGAGGCCCTTGCTGCTGACGATGGCGAAATACTGGCGGAACTCCTCGATCGAACTCACCCCCCGACCGAGGAAGTGGCGGAAGGCCAGCTCCACAACACGGCTGTTGGAGAAGCGGCCGTAGAACTGGCGCTGGTATTCCTTGCTGCGCCCGAGGGCCCGGATGAATTCCCGCATCGACAGCTGGCCCTGGCGCACCTGGGTGGCTTCGACGGGGCAGACCACCTGGGAGTAGGCCTTGGTGATGTCCCGCTCAAACACCTGGCGGTAGGAGGCCCGGATCACTTCGGCCTTTTCGCTGCCGGAGAGGCGGGGGCGCATCACGAAGCGCTGGGCTCCCTCAGCAGCGAGGGCGTAGATCGCCGGCAGTTGCAGGCCCTGGTTCACGGGGCTGCCGAGCCGTGCGCGGCTGGAGGGGGTGGCAACCTCCAGTTCCTTGAGCAGCACGTTGAAGTAGTCGATGACGAGGTTGCGCGCCTGCGGCTCCCCCTGGAACAGGCCAGCGCCGGCAGCCCGCATCTCCTGCAGGGCCACGTTGGTGGCGGCCAGCGAGCAGGCTTTTTCGAGCACGTCCCGCAGGCCGCGGGTGTTGACGGACAGGATGCTGGGATCGCCGGCAACGATGGCGTAGCTGACGTAGCGCAGGAACCAGGCCAGGTCGCGGATCGACTTCTTCATCCGCTCGGTGCCGTAGCGGCCGACGCTGATCGGAGCGAAGCCGGTAGGCAGGATCACCCGCACATCGGCATCGCCACCGGCGCCTTCAAGCAGCCGGCTCAGCAGGTTGCCGCGGTTAGCGGTGGCACCGGCGAAGGTCTGCACCGAGCGCTGGAAGGCGGCCTGGTCTGCTGCCAGGGGCGTACCCGCGCCAGCAGCGTCGCCGGGGAGGGGGGCATCGAGGTAGGAGAGCGGCGTGCCGCCCGAAAAGATGCGGTTGGCGGCTTTGGCGACGATCGCAGCAGCATTGGCCGAGAGGCGCTGGGCCACCGTCACCCTGATCTGGCCACTCTGGAAGAAGGTGGTCAGGGCGTCGAGTTCGCCGCCGTCGGGGAAGCGATCCTGCTGCTCCGCTTGACGGACGCTGGAGAGCGGCAGGGTGTCGTAGCGCTGGGGGGTGACCCTGGTGCTGCCGCTGCTGGCGGTCACGGTCATGAACGAGAGCGAGCCGGGCTCCGGAACGTTACGGCTGGCTCCGCTGCCCACCGGCCGGCGATGAACAAATGTTTGCAGCCCACTGCGCTTGCCCCGGCTCCGCCTTCGCCGCCATGAAATGCTCCCCCAGCGGCCCAGCTTCTTGCCGATGAGTTCCAGTCCCAGGGATGCCGCCACGCCGGTGGTGAGTGCTTTTTACGATCGTTTCCCTTACCCCGGGGATCCTTTGCAGGACGGTCCGCCGCCCGGATACAACTGGCGTTGGTGCGTCGACAGCGCCATGGCGGCGGCCCTTGGGGCCCTGTCCGCGGCCCCGCCTTCCGGTACCCGAACCTGGCGGATCCTCGATGCCGGTTGCGGCACGGGGGTGAGTACCGATTACCTCTGCCATCTCAATCCCGGTTCCACGGTGCTGGCGGTGGATATCAGCGCCGGCACGCTTGAGGTGGCCCGCGAGCGCATCCGCCGTTCCGGGGCCGCCCAGCAGGTGCAGGAGCTGCGGATCGAACAGCGCAGCCTGCTTGATCTGGAGCAGGAGGGTGGCTTCGATTACATCAATTCCGTGGGGGTGCTCCATCACCTGCGTGAGCCCGAGCAGGGCCTGCGGGCCCTGGCCCGGCAGCTGCGACCCGGTGGGGTCCTGCATCTGTTTCTGTACGCCGATGGCGGTCGCTGGGAGATCCACCGCAGCCAGCGTGCGCTGTCGCTGCTGGAGGTGGGCACGGGGGGCGAGGGCCTGCGCCTAGGGCGCCAGTTGCTGCGGGAGCTGCCGGAGGCCAATCGATTGAGGCGCCATCACGAACAGCGCTGGGCCCTCGATACGGCCGCCGATGCCAACTTCGCCGACATGTACCTGCATCCGCAGGAAACCAGCTACGACCTTGATCGCCTGCTGCGCTTCGTCGAGCAGGCGGATCTCAGTTTCGCCGGCTTTTCCAATCCCCAGGTGTGGGATCCGGCGCGGCTGCTGCAGGGGGAACTGCTGGAGCGAGCCCGGGCCCTGCCCCAACGGCAGCAGTGGGCACTGGTGGAGGCCCTCGATCCCGAGATCAGCCACTTCGAGTTCTTTCTCACCAAGGGGGTTGTGGAGCCGCTGGAATGGACGGATGCCGCGCTTCTGGCCCATGGCGGCCAACGCAACCGCTGCCTTTGGGGCTGGCCGTCCACCAGCCTGATGGGACCGGATCTCGAGCCCCTCACGATCGCTGCGGCGCAGCTGGAGCTGCTGCAGGCCTTCGAGGCTGCCCCCGCCGGCACCCCTCTCGGCGAGCTGGTGATCGCCATGGCCAACGACGAGCGGCTGCGCTTGGCCCGGCAGCTGATCGCCGAGCGCTTGCTGCTGCCGGTGAGGCCCTGACTGCCAGTGATCCGGGGGGGCGGCAACGCCCCCGTAACCCTGCGTGATAACCTCCGTGCGCCCAGTCGGAACCCCGTCGGTTGCAGGCTGCCCCCACCACTCCGGTACCCCCTTCCCCCAGCGGGGAGTCGATACCCGAGACGAGGGAAGCACCCGTAGCCAGCGCTTTCCCCAGCGATGCCACCCCCGGTGATCTCCTCACCGACCGTGATCGCTTGGAGCCCTCCTCAACCGCTGCACCGGAACCCGCCAACGGTTCTGATCACGGCCCAGGACCCGGAAACGGGCCTGATCACGGCCCAGGACCTGCAATCGGGTCCGATAACGGTATGGATGGGTATCACCGATTGCAGCGCCGCCTGATCCTGGCGACGCTGGCGGCCACCGCCTTGGCGGTGCCGCTCACGGCTCTCTGCTTCGACATCCCGACCGCTGTCAGTCTTCTGATCGGGGCCCTTGCCGGTCTCCTCTACATCAGACTTCTGGCCCGCAGCGTTTCCCGCCTCGGCGGCGAGCGCCGATCGGTGGGGAAAGTGCAGCTCGTGGTTCCCGTTGTCCTGGTGCTCGCGGCCGCCAGGATTCCCCAGCTGGAGATCGTTCCCGCCCTGGTGGGATTCCTTCTCTACAAGCCCGCCCTGATCGTTCAGGCCGTCCTCGACTCCTGAGCCACAAGCCCTGGGCCAGCTGGCCGCCTGCCCTGTTCGGGCCGGGTCTCCTCTGCCCCCAGGGCGCCCCTGGTTCCACCAGGACCTTCTCCCCCAGGACCTCCCTCCAGGACAGTCATTCCGATGGTTCCGTTGCCCTTCGCCCTTCCCCTTGCCGAACTGGAGGTGGGTCAGCACCTCTATTGGCAGCTCGGCAATCTCAAGATTCACGGTCAGGTCTTCATCAGTTCCTGGATCGTCATCGGCGCTCTGCTCGCTGTCGTGGTGATCGGCACGCGCAAGCTGGAGCGTGATCCGGGTGGTGTGCAGAACCTGCTGGAATTTCTCTGGGATTACATCCGTGATCTCTCCCGCGAGCAGATCGGAGAGAAGGCCTATCGCGACTGGCTGCCGTTCATCGGCACGCTGTTCCTGTTCATCTTCGTCAGTAACTGGGGTGGGGCTCTGATTCCCTGGAAGCTGATCCATCTTCCCAGTGGTGAGCTCGGTGCTCCCACCGCCGACATCAACACCACCATTGCCCTTGCTCTGCTGGTGTCGTTGGCTTATTTCTATGCGGGTCTGAGTCGTAAAGGCTTCCGGTACTTCGAGTACTACGTGGAGCCAACTCCGATCATGCTCCCGTTCAAGATTGTCGAAGATTTCACCAAGCCCCTATCCCTTTCCTTCCGTCTTTTCGGCAACATCCTTGCTGACGAGCTGGTGGTGGCGGTGCTGGCCTTCCTGGTGCCTCTGGTGGTGCCGTTGCCGGCCATGTTCCTGGGGCTGTTCACCAGTGCGATTCAGGCGTTGATCTTCGCCACCCTCGCCGCCTATTACATCGGCGAGGCTGTCCACGAGGAGCACCACTAGGTCTCCTCGCCAGGTCGGTCCACCGTCTGGCAAACTTCTGTCGCGCAGGTCCGGCTTGTTCCGGGCCCATCCTTCAGCTAACGCTTTGAGGATGTCCCAGGCGCGGAGTTCAAACCTCGGTTCGTTTCGCGCTTCAATCGCGCCCCTCATCCCTTTCCCACCATGGATTCGCTTACTTCCGCCGCGTCTGTTGTGGCTGCTGGTCTTGCCGTCGGTCTCGGCGCCATCGGTCCTGGCATCGGCCAGGGCACCGCTGCCGGCGGCGCTGTCGAAGGTATTGCCCGTCAGCCCGAAGCTGAAGGCAAGATCCGCGGCACCCTGCTGCTCTCGCTGGCCTTCATGGAGGCCCTCACCATCTACGGCCTGGTGGTCGCTCTGGTGCTGCTGTTCGCCAACCCGTTCGCCTGAGGTTTGCCCGGGGGGCAGGAGCCGGTGCCGGATTTGAAGCGGTCCGGCTCCTTCGCCTTACTTGGCCTCATGTTTATGGCCTGGAATCCAAGCCTGGCCTGGACGTGAAACCCGGCGCGGTCCAACCGCCTTTGATCGCCTCATTCACTCCCGCACCACCGCACGCCAACCCGTCCCATGACCAGCTGGCTTCTGCTTGCCGAGGCAGGCGCTAAGGAGGGAGGTCTCTTCGACCTCGACGCCACCCTGCCGCTGATGGCGTTGCAGGTGGTGATTCTCACCTTCGTTCTCAACGCCCTGTTCTTCCGTCCCGTCGGTAAAGCCGTCGAGGATCGTGAGGGTTACATCGCCACCAGTCGCGCCGAGGCCAAGGCCAAGCTGGCCCAGGCTGAACGCCTTGAAGCTGATCTGCGCGAGCAGCTCAAGGAGGCTCGTCTGCAGTCCCAGAAGCTGATCGTGGAGGCTGAACAGGAGTCCGAGCGTCTCTACCGAGAAGCCATGGCTCTGGCCCAGGCCGATTCCAATGGCAGCCGCGAGCAGGCCCGCCGTGAAATTGATTCCCAGCGCACCGCCGCCCTTGATCAGCTCAGGGGTGATGCCGACCAACTCGCCGATCTGATCGTCGATCGCCTCCTTGCCGCCTCTTGACCATGGCCATCCCCTTGCTTCTGGGCTCCCACGGTGGTGGGTTCGGCCTCAATCTCGACCTCTTCGACACCAACATCATCAACCTGGCGATTGTGATCGCTGGACTGGTGTGGTTCCTCAGGGGCTTTCTTGGCGGCATTCTTGAACGCCGTCGCGCCACCATCCTGGCTGATCTCAAGGACGCCGAGGATCGTCTCGCTGCTGCCGCCGCTGCTCTGGCCGATGTGCAGCAGGGGCTGAGCCAGTCGCAGGCCAAGGCCGAGAAGATCCGCGCCGATGGCGTGATCCGTGCCCAGGCGATTCGGCTCGACAGCGAGCGGCGCACTGTCGAAGAGATGGCCCGCATCAAGCTCGATTCGGCTTCCAATCTGGATGCAGAGGCTGCCCGGGTCACAGCCCAGTTGCGTCGTGAAGCCGCCCGTCTGGCGATTGAAAAGGCCTTGGAGGTCTTGCCAGGCAGGCTCGACAAGACAGCCCAGGCCCGGCTGATCGATCAGTCCATTCAATCCCTGGGTAACGCCTGATGCCGCTGCTCAACACCATTACCAATCCCTGGGCAGAAGCCTTTCTCCAGGTGAGCGATGCCAAGGGCGACACCGACCAGGTGATCGACCAGGCCAAGGAGGTGCTCGCCCTCTGGGACCAATCCCCGGAACTGCGGGCGGCGATGGCCTCCCCCGTGCTGGAAGTGTCGGCCAAGAAGGCAGCTTTGGTGAGCCTGTTCGGCGAGCAGGTGACACCTTCTTTTCTGAATCTGCTCAAGCTGCTGGCTGATCGCCAGCGGATTGGCTACCTCGATGCGGTGCTGGGACGGGTTCTGGAGCTCTACCGCCAGCAGAACGGCATCGCCTTCGCCACCGTCACCTCGGCCACGGCCCTCAGTGAGGACCAGCAGGCCCTGCTCACCGAAAAGGTCAAGACTGTGGCTGGCACGGACAAGGTGGAGGTCAACCTGCTGGTTGATCCGGCTCTCATCGGTGGATTTGTGCTCAGCGTCGGCTCCCAGGTGATCGATGCCAGCCTGGCCGGTCAGGTGCGTCGACTTGGTCTGGAGCTGGCCAAGGTGAGTTAGCACTCTCGCCAGCGTCCGCGGCGTACTCGCCTGCGACGTCTTTTTTCTTCTCTCCCCTCACCCCCTCCTTCATCGCCTCCCCCTCCGGGGACTCCCACCCATGGTTTCCATCCGTCCCGACGAGATCAGCGCCATCCTCAAGCAGCAGATCGCCGACTACGACAAGTCGGTTTCGGTCAGCAACGTCGGAACCGTGCTCCAGATCGGCGATGGCATCGCCCGCGTCTACGGCCTGGAGCAGGTGATGGCCGGCGAACTGGTGCAGTTCGAGGACGGCACCGAGGGCATCGCTCTCAACCTGGAGGAGGACAATGTCGGCGCCGTGCTGATGGGTGAGGGCCGCGGCATCCGTGAAGGCAGCACTGTCAAAGCCACCGGCAAGATTGCCGCTGTGCCCGTTGGCGACGCCATGCTGGGCCGGGTGATCAATGCCCTTGGTCAGCCCATCGACGGCAAAGGTGAGATTGCCACCACTGAGACCCGGCTGATTGAATCGATGGCGCCTGGAATTATCCAGCGCAAGTCGGTGCATGAGCCGATGCAGACCGGCATCACGGCCATCGACGCCATGATTCCGATTGGTCGCGGCCAGCGCGAGCTGATCATCGGCGACCGCCAGACCGGTAAAACCGCGATCGCGATCGACACGATCATCAACCAGAAGGGTGAGGACGTCGTCTGCGTCTATGTGGCGGTGGGACAGAAGGCCGCCTCGGTGGCCAACGTGGTGGAAGTGCTGCGTGAGCGCGGCGCCCTCGATTACACCGTGATCGTGGCGGCCAGTGCCTCTGAGGCCGCCGCGCTGCAATACCTGGCTCCCTACACCGGCGCAGCGATTGCCGAATCGTTCATGTATAAGGGCAAGGCCACCTTGGTGGTGTACGACGACCTCACCAAGCAGGCCCAAGCCTATCGCCAGATGTCGCTGCTGCTGCGCCGTCCCCCCGGTCGTGAGGCCTATCCCGGCGACGTCTTCTACTGCCACAGCCGCCTGCTCGAGCGCGCTGCCAAACTTTCCGATGCCATGGGCAAGGGTTCGATGACGGCCCTGCCGATCATTGAAACCCAGGCTGGTGACGTGTCGGCTTACATCCCCACCAACGTGATTTCGATCACCGATGGTCAGGTGTTCCTCAGCTCTGACCTGTTTAACTCCGGCCTGCGCCCCGCCATCAACGTGGGTATTTCGGTGAGCCGGGTGGGTGGTGCTGCCCAGACCAAGGCCATCAAGAAGATCGCCGGCACCCTGAAGCTGGAGTTGGCCCAGTTCGATGAACTGGCCGCCTTCTCCCAGTTCGCCTCCGATCTTGATGCTGCCACCCAGGCCCAGCTGGGCCGCGGCAAGCGTCTGCGTGAACTGCTCAAGCAGCCCCAGTTCAGCCCGCTCAACCTGGCCGAGCAGGTGGCTGTGGTGTATGCCGGTGTCAAAGGTCTGATCGACGATGTGCCCGTGGATCAGGTGGTGCTGTTCGCCCGCGAACTGCGCGACTACCTCAAGAGCAACAAGCCCGAGTTCATCACCAAGGTGATGAGCGAGAAGCAGCTCAGCGACGAGGCAGAAGCCATGCTCAAAGATGCCATCAAGGAGGTTTCCTCCTCGATGCTCGCGGCAGCCTGAGGAACCTGATTCATGGCCAATCTCAAGGACATTCGCGACCGCATCAGTTCGGTCAAGAACACTCGCAAGATCACCGAGGCCATGCGCCTGGTGGCTGCCGCCAAGGTGCGGCGTGCCCAGGAGCAGGTGCTGCGCAGCCGCCCCTTCGCTGATCGTCTTGCCCGTGTGCTGCAGAATCTTCAGACCCGCATGGGTTTTGAGGGCGCAGACGCCCCCCTGCTCACCCAGCGGGAGGTGGGGACGATCACCCTGTTGTCGGTGACCGGCGACCGGGGTCTGTGCGGTGGTTACAACGCCAACATCATCAAGCTC
>CAIZOZ010000344.1 GCA_903934745.1 uncultured cyanobacterium | reverse complement strand
TTACTGGCAGCCCTGTCCCATTGGCGTCAGAACGGCTTCCTGCGCCTGCCCCGGTTCGACAAGACCCTGGCCCAGGGCCAGGGGGACCGCTGCGGCTGGCGCCAGGGGGCCTGCGATGCCCTGGTGCTGGAGGGCTGGCTGCTGGGTTGCCAGGCCCTTGGGGCGGAGGGCCTGGCCGCAGCCCTGGGCGCCATCGATTTGAGCAGCCCCGGCCCCTGCAATGCTCCGGCTCTGCAGCCAATCGAACTGGCTTGGCTGGCAACCTGGGATCAGCTGCTGGAGGCTTATGGACCCCTGTGGCAGGCCTGCGATGGCTTGTGGGTACTGCGCCCCCAGAGCTGGAGTTTGCCGCGGCGTTGGCGCTTCCAGGCCGAGGCTCGCCAGCGCCGGCTCGGTGCTGGCTGGTTACCGGCTGCTGACCTGGAGCGCCTGGTTCGATCCAGCCTCTGCTCGCTGCCGCCGGTGCTCTACCAAGATCCACTGCTGGCAGGCTGGCTGGAGGCTGGAAGAGTCACCAACACAGCGGAGGGGCTGCCGGACTGGAGCGTCTGGAGCAGAAACTCCCAGAAGGTTGAAGAACCAGCTGCGAATTGGCTGGAGGCCTCCGCTGATCAACCCCTGCTGGCCTTTCAAACCCCAACAACCGCCAACCCAGCTCAAGCGGTTGGACCGTGGCCATCAGAGCCGTTGACAACGTGGCCAACGGCAGTAGCCAGGGAAGGCTTGGCCTTGCAGGGAGTGGCCGTGCTGGATGGGCGTCGCCGCTGCCTGATCAGCCAGCACAGACACTTCTGGACTCAGGACTCGCTGTCCGAGTCCTCCTCACTGATCGGATAGACGAAGCCCTGGGCGCGTCCACTGAGGACAGCCTTGCCGATCGACATGGCCTTCTGGGCGGCGACACCGGCCTTGGCCTTCCAATGGGCATGACGTTGATTGCGCTTGCCCTTGGAGGTTTTCTTCTTGGGTACAGCCATCGCTAACGCTCGGAATCCAAACCAAGATCTTCCGCTGCCACCTGACCTTTCGTCAAATCGCTACAGTTGTCTTCTGCCACGTGTGCCCGTGACCAGCAGCTTCATTTTTGCCCAGGCCACCCCCGCCGCTCCCAGCCAAAAACCCGGGCTGGAACCCAGTGGGCCGTTCAGCTTCGGCGGCTTCAGTGGTGCCACCCCTTCTTACAGCCAATTGCTGCAGGATCTGAGCAAGGGACGTGTGCAGTCGCTGGAGCTGGCGCCACGCCAACGGTTGGTGAGCGTTGTTTTCAAAAATGGGCAACGGGTCCAGGTGCCCGTATTCAGTGACAATCAGCTGTTGTTGCGCACCGCTGAACAGGCCCGGGTGCCTTTGACCGTGCGGGATGAGCGTGGAGAAGATGCCACGGCCAGCTTGATCAGCAACGGTCTGCTGCTAGTGCTGCTGCTCGTTGGTCTGACCCTGATCGTGCGCCGGTCGGGCCAGGTAGCGAACAAGGCGATGGGCTTCGGCCGCAGTCAGCCCAAAGTCCAGGCCGAAGGATCGATCCCCGTTCGCTTCGAGGACGTGGCTGGCATCAAAGAAGCCAAGGAGGAATTGCAGGAGGTTGTCACCTTCCTGAAGACGCCGGAGCGTTTCACGGCCGTTGGCGCCAAGATTCCCAAGGGAGTGTTGCTGGTGGGCCCTCCAGGCACCGGCAAAACCCTGCTGGCTCGAGCGATTGCCGGTGAGGCGGGGGTTCCCTTCTTTTCGATGGCGGCCTCCGAGTTCGTCGAAATGTTTGTCGGTGTGGGCGCCAGTCGGGTGCGGGATTTGTTCCGCAAAGCCAAGGACAAAGCCCCTTGCATCATCTTCATCGACGAGATTGATGCGGTGGGTCGGCAACGCGGTGCCGGCATCGGTGGCGGCAATGATGAACGGGAGCAGACTCTCAACCAGCTCTTGACCGAAATGGACGGTTTTGAGGATAATTCTGGCGTCATTCTGCTGGCGGCCACCAACCGGGCCGATGTGCTCGATTCGGCGCTGTTGCGCCCAGGCCGCTTCGACCGTCGCATCACCGTCGACCTACCCGATCGCAAAGGGCGTGAAGAGATTCTGTCGGTCCATGCCCGCACCCGTCCCCTCGATCCGTCGGTGTCGCTGGCGGATTGGGCTGCCCGCACACCTGGCTTCTCCGGCGCCGACCTTTCCAACCTGATCAACGAGGCGGCGATCCTGACCGCCCGGCGCCAGCAGAGCTGCATCGACGACGACTGTCTCGGCCATGCACTCGAGCGGATCACCATGGGCCTCACCGCTGCCCCACTTCAGGACAGTGCCAAAAAGCGCCTGATCGCTTACCACGAGGTAGGCCATGCCCTGCTGACCACCCTGGTGCCCCATGCCGACAAGCTCGACAAGGTGACGCTGCTGCCCAGAGCTGGCGGTGTCGGCGGCTTCGCCCGCACCATGCCCGATGAGGACATCCTGGATTCCGGCTTGATCAGTCGCGCTTACCTGCTGGCCAAGTTGGTGGTGGTGCTGGGCGGCCGTGCCGCCGAAACGGTCGTTTTCGGTCCCAGTGAGGTCACCCAGGGGGCGGCCAGTGATCTGCAGATGGTGAGCCGCATCGGCCGTGAGATGGTGACTCGCTACGGCTTTTCAGCGCTGGGACCGCTGGCCCTCGAAAGCGATGAAGGCGAGGTGTTTCTTGGCCGCGACTGGATCCGCGCCCAGCCCCACTACTCGCTCAGCACGGGCAATCGCATCGACCGTCAAGTGCGCGAACTCGCTTGCGGAGCCCTCGAACGGGCCGTGACAATGCTGGCTCCGCGGCGCGAACTGATGGATGTGCTGGTGGATCGTCTGATTGCTGAGGAAACCATCGATGGCGACAGTTTCCGCCAGTCTGTGACGGTATGGGAGAGCAGCCATCCCGAGATTGCTGTCACCGGGGAGGCGCGTCAGCCGGTGGCAGCCAGCCGTCTGGCGGTTTCGATCGGCGAGGCCTGAGCACTGCTCAGCCTCAGGCAGCCCAACGGTTTGCTCTGTCGATCAAGGGCTCAGGCATTGCTTGCTGAGAAGCGGATGTCCAGGCTTCTGAGGTAGGTGTGCAAGCCGGCGTCCTGGATGGGAAGCAGCTTCGCCATGCGACCGCTTTCATTGACATGACCATGCCAGAGGCCCGGCGGTGTGATGAAGGCGCCGCCGGCTTGCCAGTCGATGCGTTCAGCATCACGGATCCGGCCGTCCGAATCGAGCTCCTTGCCGACCAAGGTGTAACAGCCGGGATCACAGTCCACGATCAGATCGAGGGCGACCGATTGATGCCGATGGGGCGGCTGGCTCGCCCCATCGGGCACGAGGCCGAGCATGGCCCAGAGGGTATGGGTGACGGTGCGACTGGCCGGCAGATCCTCATGGGCCAGCAAAATACTGAGCCTGTTGCTGCGGGCGGAACTGGGATCAGCGAGCAGGTTCTGCAGTTCGGCCTCCAGTCGTTCGCTGGGGTAGTGGCTGGCCTGGAAGCGCGGCTGATTGGCTTCGACCCCCAGATAGGTCAGCAGCGGCCCGTCGTGAACCCAGTAGAGGATGCTTTCCGTCTTGGCCTGGAGCAGCGGATCAGGGCCCGCTGGCAGCACGAAGAGATCGCCACTGGACCAGGACAGTTCCAGGGCTGAATCACCAGGGCTGGCGGGTCGCAGCAGCTGGCCGGAGCCGCTCAGCACGTAAAACAGGGCGCTGGTGGCATTGGCGCTGGGCTTGATGCCCTCGCCTGCCAGCAGACGGAGGAAATGGGCCGCCAGCGCTGGACTGGTGGCAGGACCGGGGCAGCCCAGCTGTTCGCTGAGATCAAGGGGCAGGATCGCCGTTGGCCCACTGGCATGAAGCTCTGGGCTCCACTGGTGCAAGGGGATCGGTTCGGTGAGGCCGGCCCGGATCGGATTGGCCGCTTGGCGGTAATCGAACAGTTGAATGCCTGCCTGCCAGAGGTCGTACCCGGTGAGCGATTGGATTGAACTCTGGTTCATCGTTCTCTCCCTTGCATGGACCGAACCTATGGGATCCGGAGTGATCATGGGTCTGACCAAGCATCAGGGTTGCTGAGGCCTGCGTTCGTGATCGCTGATACGGGAGGGCGGGCGACTCAGCCGCCAGCCACCGCCGGCACGATGCTGACCTCATCGCCATCGGCCAGGGTTGTGCTCTGGTTGTCGAGGAAGCGGATGTCCTCACTGTTGACATAGACGTTGAGGAAGCGCCGCAGTTTGCCGTTTTCATCACAGAGGCGGCCGAGGATGCCGGGAAAGCTCACCTCAAGGGCCTGTAACAGTCCATCAACGCTGCTGGCCTCAAGGCTGACGCTGGCTTCGTCGTTGGTGAACTTTTGCAGGGGCGTGGGAATCAGAACCTGGACGGCCATGGGGGCGTTGGGGGCGGGTAAGGAATGACATGCGGTCACGGGAGCCCGTGGCCGGCGATGGTGACAGCGGCAAAGGTCCAGAGCCAAAGCTCAGCCAGCGCTCTAGGCGCTGGGCCGGTGCAGGACCTGGGCCCGCTCCCAGGCGGCGTTGAAGCTGTCGAGCTGGGCCTCGATCAGGAACGGTTCACCGATCGAGGTGGCAATCGCTTCGGTGGTTTTAAGGCCATTGCCGGTGATGTAGGCCACGGTGGTTTCATTGGGATCAATCTTGCCCTGTTCCACCAGCTTCTTGAGCACTGCAATCGTGGTGCCACCGGCTGTTTCGGTGAAGATGCCCTCCGTTTCCGCCAGCAGCTTGATGCCTTCGATAATCTCCTGGTCGCTGACGGCGCTGATCGTGCCGCCACTGCGATTGGCGATGTCGATCGCGTAGGGACCGTCGGCGGGATTGCCGATGGCGATCGATTTGGCGATGGTGTTCGGCTTGACCGGGATGATGAAGTCGCGTCCCTCGGCAAAGGCCTGGGCGATCGGCATGCAACCTTCGGCCTGGGCGCCGCTGAAGCGCACGGGCTTCTCCTCCACCAGGCCCACTTTGATGAACTCGTCGAAGCCCTTGCGGATCTTGGTGAACAGGGAGCCGGAGGCTAGGGGAGCGACGATGTGATCAGGCAGGCGCCAGCCCAGCTGTTCGATCACCTCATAGCCGAGCGTCTTGGAACCCTCGGAGTAATAGGGGCGAAGATTGATGTTGACGAAGCCCCAACCATGGGTGTTGGCCACTTCCGAGCACAGGCGGTTCACCTGGTCGTAGTTGCCCTTCACCGCCATCAGGGTGGGGTTGTAAACCAGGGTGCCGAGCACCTTGCCCAGCTCCAGATCGCTGGGGATGAACACGCAGCACTCCAACCCGGCATGGGCGGCGATGGCCGCGGTGGACTTGGCCAGATTGCCGGTGGAGGCACAGCTCACCGTAGTGAAACCCAGTTCGCGGGCGCGGGTGAGGGCCACCGACACCACCCGATCCTTGAAGGAGAGCGTCGGCATGTTGACGCCGTCGTTCTTGATGTGGAGCTCCTTGAGTCCGAGGCGTTTCGCCAAGCGATTGGCACGCAGCAGCGGCGTGAAACCGGTGCCGACATCGATCGGATCACCCTCGATCGGCAGGAACTCGCGGTAGCGCCAGATCGAGATCGGGCCGGCTTCGATCGTGGCTCGGCTGACCCGGGCGCGGATCGCCTCATAGTCGTAGACGACCTCCAGCGGGCCGAAACAGACGTCCTCACAGACGTGGCGGGCTGTGGCCTCATAGCCCTGGCCGCACTCCTTGCAGCGCAGGCCCGTGAAAGTGGAGCGGGACAGGGTGGCAGTCACGGAACCAACCATGGTTGCGAGCAGATTACCAGCGCCGAACAGGATGACCACTTATGCCCGACCCAATGAGTCGGGCTTTATGGTCCTTGCCGTTAGCAGCGGCCTGTCTAGCCTCAACTTGTGCCTGCTGTCCCCTCCTCTCCGCCGCGCCGGCGCCTTCTCCTGCTGCTGGCGATTCTGCTGCCGGTTCTGCTGGTCCTGGCGCTGATCGCCGCCGCCCGGCTGGCTGTGGAATGGCAGTGGTTCGGTCAGTTCGATGTTCAGGCCGTGCTGCTGCGGCGCTGGATCCTGCAATTACTGGCCTTTGTTCTGGTGTTCGGCCCCGGCTCCCTGTTGCAGCTGCAGCAACTCCAACGCTGCTGGCGCCTGCGCGCTGAGGCCGGCCGCAAGCGTCTCTCGACCCTGCCGTTGCTGAGCATGGGTCCCCGGCAGCTCGTGGTCGCTCTGCTGGGCTTGCTGATGCTGCTCAGCGTCGGGCTGAGTTACGTCCTGGTTCAGGCCCGGGAGTTGATCCAGGCCCCGTTCAGCGGCCAGGTGATCACTGGATTTTCGCTGCTGCGGGATCTGCCGCCGCTGCTGCCCTTGAGCCTGGCGGCGCTGCTGGTGCTGCCGCTGCTGCTGGCTCCCCTGACAACGTTGCGATTCACTCTAGCGGCGGCCCTAGCGGGGGCCGCCACCGCCGTGGCCCGGGGCTGGAGCCTCTGGTTACCGGCCCTGCTGGCGGTGCCTTTTGGTGAGGGTGACCCGCTGACGGGCCTGGATCTGTCGTTCACGGTGTTGCAGCTGCCGGCGCTGCGCCTGGTGTTGAGCGTGCTGTTTGCCCAGGTGCTGGTGGGATTGGCCGCCTGTCTGCTGATCACCCTCAGTGAAGGCACCAGCCTCTCGGATCTGCGCTTTATCGGGCTCAGTCGCGAGCAGCAGCGGGTGCTTCAGCCCCAGCTGGCCGTGCTGGCGATCGTGGCGGCGATCAGTTCGGCCCTGGCTCCCTTCGATCTGTTGGTGGAGGGCAGTGGTGTCGCCTCCGGGGCCGGGTTTGTCGATCTGCATGTGCGCTTGCCGCTGCGCCTGTTGCTGGCCCTGCTGCTGCTGCTCACCGCCGTGGGGCTGCTGGTGCCGCTGCCGCGCGACTGGTTGCGGCGTGGCGCCCTGATTCCCCTCGCCGGCACCATGGTGTTGGTGCCGATCACCGAGTTGCTGCTGGCCCCCCTGGTGCAGCGCATCTGGGTGCAGCCGCGGGAGCTGGCCATTGAGGGGCCATACCTGGCCCGCAGCATTCAGGCCACCCGCCGGGCCTTCGGCCTGGAGCGGGTCAAGGCCACCGCTCTGGAGCCGCGTCAGAAAATCACGGCGGCAGATCTACGGGCCTCGCGCGGCACGCTCGACAACATCCGCCTCTGGGACAGCCAGCCTTTGCTGGCCGCCAATCGCCAGCTACAGCAGCTGCGCCTTTACTACACCTTTTCCTCAGCGGCGGTAGATCGTTACCCGCTAAAGGCCCGCACCGGCACCGGCACCTTCAGCCAGCAGGTGCTGATCGCGGCCCGGGAGCTCGACAGCTCGGCCCTGCCATTGCAATCGCGCACCTGGCTGAATCGCCATCTGGTGTTCACCAATGGCCATGGCTTCACGGTGTCACCGGTGAATGCGGCCGGCCCCGATGGCTTACCCCTCTTCCTGGTCAAGGATCTCGGTAGCAGCGGCAAGGTGCAGGGCATTCCCCAGTTGGGCATCAGCGATCGCGATGCCCGAGCGGCGCTGCCGGTGGGCAGGCCCAGCCTCTATTTCGCCTCGGGTCCTTCCCCTTACGCGATCGCGCCGACCAAGGTTCAGGAGTTTGCCTATCCCGAGGGCGAGGTCAATGTCTACACCCACTACGACGGTCGCCGCGGGGTTCCCCTGGCCACGGCCTGGCAGCGCCTGAGTGCGGCGATCTACCTCAATGAGCCCCGGGTCCTGTTCACCGGCTCCTTCACCCCGGATTCGCTGTTGCTGCTGCGCCGCCAGGTGAACCAGCGGCTGGAGACTCTGACCCCTTTCCTGAAGTTTGAGAGCGAGCCCTATCTGGTCACCGCCAGGGTCGGGGTGGTGGCGGGCTATCGCCGTGAGCAGCATCAGTACTGGCTGCTGGATGGCTTCACCAAGAGCCGCTCCTATCCATACAGCGATCCCAATCCGGCCGGGCTGCGCTACTTCCGCAACCCGGTCAAGGCGGTGGTGGATGCCCATGACGGGCGCCTGTGGCTCTATGTGAGTGATCCCAGTGATCCCCTGCTCGCCACCTGGCGCCGGGCTTTCCCGGAGCTGTTTCAGCCGCTCGCGGCGATGCCGGCGGCCCTGCTGCGCCACATCCGGGTGCCCCAGAGCCAGTTCAACATCCAGACGGAACGGTTGTTGAGGTACCACGTCACCGATGTGCGCACCTTCTACAACGGTGACGATGTCTGGGCGATTCCCTACGAGATCTACGGCAACGCCAATGTGCAGGTCCGGCCTTATCACGTGACCCTGCAGCTGCCGGGGCAGCGCGATCCCGAGTTTGTGCTGCTGTTGCCGTTCACACCGCTGCGGCGCACCAAC
>CAIZOZ010000343.1 GCA_903934745.1 uncultured cyanobacterium | reverse complement strand
GCTTGATGATCTGAGCTTGCTCACTGAATTGGTGATCGACGCCTGGCGCCGCGAGCCCGTGCCGCCGCCGCGTGAGGTGTTGCTGCGGTTGCGGGGAGAGCAGGCCCTGGTGCAGTTGTTGCAGGCTTGCGGCGGCAGCCTCAGCCCGGTTGAGGTGCAACAGCTGCTCGGCCTCAGCGGCGAAGGCGTTCGCAAGCGGCGCGACCGTAAGCGGCTGCTTGGCTGGCGGCACGGCAAGCAGAGCGTGTATCCGGCATTTCAGTTTGATCTGGCCGGCGGGCGTGTCTGGCCTGCCCTGGAATCTTTGCTGCCTCTGCTGGATACCGAGAGCGGTCCGGCCCAACTGCGCTTCCTGCTGAGTCCTGATCCGGAGTTGGGAGACACTCCTGCCGCCCTGCTGTGCAGGTCGCAACCGCTGGCGTTGGAGGCGGTTAGCCGCAAGGCGCGCCAGTTTGGCTGCCAGCTGGCTCGCTGAGGTGAGCCTGCCGCTCCCGCCGGAGCAGCAGGCCAGAGGCCTGCGCCTGCACACCATTGCTGCTGGCAGTCAGTGGTTCCGCATCCACCGATGCCGCCATGCTGATGCCCTGCATTGGGGGCGTCACGACCAAGGTCGATGGAATGCAATCGATGGTGCATTTGGCGTGCTCTATCTGGCCGATAGCCTGGAGACCGCCTTTGCCGAAACTTACGGCCATCAGGTGATAGCCAACCATGAGCCTGCGGCTGTCAAGTTCCTCACCCGCCAGGAACTGGAAGAACGCTGCATTACCCGGCTTACGGCCACCCGTCAGCTGCAGGTGCTGGATCTGAGGGGGCCGGCCCTTGCCCAGCTCAATCTGGATGGCCGGTTGCTCACCACGCGCGAGCAGCTGCCCGTGTGTCAGGCCTGGTCACGCTGGTGGCACGACGCGGTTGAGCAGCCCGATGGCCTGCTTTATCCCTCACGGCTGCTCCCCCGCGGCACCAACCTGGCCCTTTACGAGTGCTGCGCCGAGGCCTGGCAGGGTGAGGCATTGGGCGATCTGATGCATTGGCCAGCTGCCAGCGGCGAAGCCGCCGTACTGGAGATCCTCGATGCGCACGGCTGGGGTCTGGTGGGGTGATGCCCTAAGGGTGTCTAGCCGCGCCAGCTTGTCTTGGCGCTGAAGGCAGCTCAGCGCCGGCCCGCCCAGCGCCATGGCCGCAGCATGGAAGAGAAAGCCCGGCTGTCGTGGATTGGCTGGATGCGCAGGATCCTGCCAAGGTATAGCTACCGATCGTGGTGGTGTTCGAGCTGCGTTTCGGTGCGGCGAGTCACCCCGATGCCAACCGCCGCCGCCTGCTGGAGGACGCCTTGGACCGGTTACTGGATCAGCTGATTCAGGAGCGTGTCGCCCCCCTCGATGGCCATGCCGCTCAGAGGGCGGCGGTGTTGGCCGCTGAGCGCAAGGCTCGAGGGCGCCCTGTGGATCTGCGCGACACGCTGGTGGGGCACCTGAAAAAGCAGGGAGCTCAGGGTTTGCTGGCGCCAACCGCAGCTTTGCATGACAGCGACAGGGTGCTGCCGGCTGTGCGCGTGAGCAACGGGTCGGAACAGCCCGAACGGCTCGCGATGCCTGCCCAGG
>CAIZOZ010000342.1 GCA_903934745.1 uncultured cyanobacterium | reverse complement strand
GTGCCGTGATCGACCACCCGCAGCTCCTCGCCGCAGCGCCCGCGCAGGGCTTCCAGCTCCACCAGCGCCCGCTGGAGCCGGTCGCCCTGGCGGCTGATGCCGCAGGCCTCGATCATCAACTGTCCCAGCTGCCGGTGATAGGCCTCCACCGGCCGGCAGCCGGCCCCACCAGTTCCCGTGCCAGCCGTTCCGGTGCCTGCCGGCACCAGCAGCGCGGCGATGCGCGCGGCCGCCGCCGCTCGGGCCTCGCGGCAGGCGGGATGGTCGGGGGGGACGGCAGGGTGGGGCTGGCCCGCCAGCCAGGCGGTGATCGTGGCTGGTGCAATGAAATAGCCATCAGCCAGACCCTGCATCAGGGCACTGGCGCCGAGCCGGTTGGCACCGTGCTCGGAGAAGTTGGCCTCGCCGAGCACGAACAGGCCGGGAATCGTGCTCATCAGGTGGTAGTCCACCCAGAGGCCGCCCATCGTGTAGTGGGGCGCCGGATAGATGCGCATCGGTGTGGTGGTGGGATCCTCGCCGCTGATGCGGGCGTACATCTCCAGCAAGTTGCCGTAGCGGCTCTCGATCGCGTCCTGGCCATCGCGGGCGATCGCTTCGGCCAGATCGAGATAGACGGAGCGGCCGCCCGGACCGACGCCATGGCCGGCCAGACAGAGCTCGCGGGCCCGGCGTGAGGCCACATCGCGGGGCACCATGTTGCCGTAGGTGGGGTACTGGCGCTCCAGGAAGTAATCCCGTTCGGCCTCGGGAATGGTCTTGGGATCGCGTTGATCACCGGCTCGCAGCGGCAGCCAGAGGCGGCCGTCATTGCGCAGGCTTTCACTCATCAAGGTGAGCTTGCTCTGGTCGCCATCACCGCTGGGAATGCAGGTGGGATGGATCTGGGTGAAGCAGGGATTGGCGAACAGGGCGCCGTGGCCATGGGCGCGCCAGATCGCCGAGGCATTGCTCTGCACCGCATTGGTGGAGAGATGGAAGACATTGGAGTAGCCGCCGGTCGCCAGCACCACCGCATCGGCGAGGAAGGTTTCCAGCTCACCGCTGAGCCGGTGGCGGCAGACCACGCCTCGGGCCACCCCGTCGACGCTGATCAGCTCCAGCAGCTCGCGGCGCGTGAACAGCTCCACCCGTCCGGCCTCCACCTGCCGCAGCAGCGCCTGCATGGCGCCATAGAGCAGCTGCTGGCCGGTCTGGCCGCGGGCATAGAAGGTGCGGCTCACCAGGGCGCCACCGAAGTTGCGCTGGGCGAGCAGGCCGCCGTACTCGCGCGCGAACGGCACCCCCTGGGCCACGCACTGGTCGATGATCGCGCCGCTGATCTCAGCCAGCCGATGGCAGCCCGCCTCGCGGGCGCGGAAGTCGCCGCCACGCACCGTGTCCCGGAACAGGCGCTCGACGCTGTCGCCATCGCCGGCGTAGTTCCTGGCGGCATTGATGCCCCCCTGGGCCGCCACCGAATGGGCCCGCCGCGGGCTGTCGTGATAGGTGAGCACCTGCACCTGATAGCCCTGTTCCGCCAGGGTGGCGGCGGCCGAGGATCCAGCCAGACCGGTGCCCACCACCAGCACCCGCAGCCGCCGTTTGTTGGCGGGGCTGATCAGCGGCAAGCCCTCGCGGCTGCGCTGCCAGGCGCTGCCGAGGGG
>CAIZOZ010000341.1 GCA_903934745.1 uncultured cyanobacterium | reverse complement strand
GATCCTTCTCGTGATCTTGTCTCAAACGGCTCAAATTCTAGTCAGTGGCTTGAAGCTTAGGCAGGCCTCGCAACACTCCATTTTCGAAGCAAAGATGCTGCAGAAATCTTGCCATATAATTGGATTGTATTTCTTTCTATGTTTGATAACTCTTGGCTTTTCGTCGGCTCGCGCCGAAACTTGTCGCCAGCAAGTTGTTAACGGTGAGACCGTCGTTATTTGTTGCGATGGAAACGGAGTCTGCTACCGAAAGTAGTTTGAATGCTTCTCAGACTCTCTCTTGCAAGTTAATGTTGACTTTTGTTTCATTTGCCAACCTGGCATTCGTGACTAAATGGCATCAGAATATAACAGGCAATAGCTTTCGCATAAAAACCCCGGCAAAGGCCGGGGTTTTCCATTCGTGGGATTGTGTTTAGTCCCACTTGTGCTACAGCACGGTATTTAGCCCTTCGGGAAGCGCAGCTCCCAGAAGGCACTCCCCAGGCTCCAGATGGCCTGGCCATTGGTCTGCTCATAGACCTGCTGGGCCTTGAGCTGGGCCTCCAGCTCCTGAACTTCAGGGCCGTAGTACCACTGGCGGCGGCCGGCGCGCCGATGCAGCTGTACCCCACCAGGCAGCTGGTAGCCACTGTCCTGGCCGGGGGGCAGCAGATGGAGCAGATCACCGCGCAGGTGGGCGAGGCGCAGGCTTTCGTGCAGCTCCTTCTGCTCGGCTGCCAGTTGATCAAGCAGCAGCTTCACCTCGACGAGGCGGTGGCTGAGATGACCGATGGCGATGGGAGAAAACCGCTCGTCATCGGGGCCCAGCGGTGCGCCGGCAGCAGCCCTGGGGGCAATACCCAATGCCGCCAACAGTGCCAGGGCCTCGGGGCTGCCGGGGACGGGTTCGATGCCGGCGGTGTTCTCCAGCTGTTGGCTGGGTTCGTTTGCTGGGCTGATAGCCGCGATGACGGGAGCTGCTGGTGTCGCTGGGGGAGCCGGCACAGGGGCTTCAGCTGGAGCGGGCTGCGGTGCGGCTGCAGCGACAGCCACCACAGCAATAGGAGCCGGAGCTGTCAGGCGCGGGAGATGGCGCGTGCCACTGATGGCGGCAGCCATGCGGGTGGAACGGAAGGTGGCCATAGGTGTCTCCGGGAAAACGGTTTCAGTCGTTAAGTAGGACCTGTGTGCAACGGACCAGAGACCCCATAAAAAGGGGCCCCTGGCCCCTCAAGGGTGAAGGGGTTGGAGTTGGTGGAGGGCGGCGATCAGCTCATCGCGGCGTAGCCATTCGATCGGGGCCGGGAGAGATCGGCGATCAATCGGGTAGCAACGCAGCAGTGAACGCAGCTCTACGACGGATAGCTCATCCCAGGGGGCATCCCAGGTGCTGTCGTAGTCAGGCCCAAAGGGGCATTCCGGGTCTTCTGGGTGGGAGCCAGCGGTGCTTTGTGGGTCTGGGGGAGGGGTGGCGGGCTGCTCGGGTTGGGGCTGCTCACCGACCAGCAGAGCCTGGAGTTGGCCCAGTTGCTGCATCAGCCCGTCGATGGACTGGAGCAGGGACGCGCCAGGGGCACCACAGGATGGGGTGGCCTTGGCGGCAACGTTGGCGACTGACCGCTGACGGCAGCGGCTGGAGGGGTAGGAGACGCTCATCAGACGATCACCTGGTAGACGACGGCTCCCTCGTGGAGCTTGGTTTCGCTCTTGGGGGCATAGGCCTCCCACTGGCTGCAGAACGGATAGGGCTCGATGCCAGCGGTGTCCTGCAGATCGACCTTGAGGCCATCGATGGCGCCGCTCGTGACGATGTGGAGGTTCTGGGCGGCCTTGCTGCAGAAGTTCAATCCGGCTTCTGAGTAGGCGTTGCTGCCCACCAGGGAGGCGTTGCGGGCGTGGTAATCGCCGATCGCCGTGGCGTGCAGGTGCCCAAAGAGCGTGTAGTCGACCGTGATGCCGCGGGCGGCGTACTTGCCGGTGATCTCCTGCACGCTCTTCTGCACGTTTGCCCCCACCTGGTGGCCATGCAGGCAGAGGAAGGTGCGGCCCATCACCTCGAAGAGCAGCTCGTTGGCCTGAAAGCCGCAAAAGCTGATGCCATCGACGCCGGCAAAGCCGCGCTTGAGGTTCGCGTAGATCATCAGGTCGTAGCTGTCGGTGGCCAGCTCATCGCTCCAGCCCAGCTCCGGTTTGACCCGGCTTTCATTGCCGGTGATGCCGTAGATCTCGAGCTCGAACTCACTGCGCAGGTCCAGCAGGAAGGCGCGCAGGATGTCGACCGCCAGCAGGGTGGCCTTGGAGCGGTTGGTGGCGTTGCTCAGCAGTTCATCGAGGCGCCGATCACTGTTGAGGAAATCGCCCAGGCAGGCGACGACAACCTTGGAGGCGCCATAGGAGCGGCCGAGCTGCTTGATCCTTCCGGCCAGCTTGGCCAGTCGGGCGGCGGCCACCGAGAAGTCGTAGCGGTTCGAGGGGAGCTCGACGCGCTCGTTGAAGTGCAGATCGGAGAGCTGCACGATCAGCACTGCTTCGGCGCCGCTGGGCGGATCGCTCAGCAGCAGCTCCTGGGTGAAACCCCGCTCATCAAGCAGGGCGGCCAGTTCGCGGGCATAGGCGGCGGCGGCGTTCTCGATGCGGGCGTGTTCACGGAACGCCTTGCGCTCAATGCGCTGGGCATCGAGCAGGGCCTGGCGATTCTTAGCCAGGCGGACGTTGAAGCTGAGCAGTTCCTGATCGGGCTCCGGCCGCTGGCGGCAAGGCCCCTGGGGGCTACGCCCCTGACGACAGGGTCGCTCGCGGCGTACTCGGCTGCAGGTTGGCTGGGGTGATGGGAGAGGAGATCGGAGGGGCCGCAGCTCAGGGCGGCGCACCGCCTGATGGGCAGAGGTGGAAGCCATGCTGGATTGCAGGTGCGAAAGGCTACCCAAAAGGCTGTACGACTTCGTATCGGTTGTCGCGGCTTGCTCCGGCCGCGATCGTTCCCTTGGTTAGCGCTTGACGGCGTAGCCCACCAAGGCCGAGGTCAGCGACAGCAGGGCACCGCCGGCGGTCTGCTGCATCGTGTCGCTGTAGCGGTTCTCCCGATCCAGGGCGATCCAGACCGAGACACCAAGCACGGCCACCACAGCCGAGCTGGCCAGCCCTGCCACCAACCAGGCCATGCGCCGGCGATGCAACGGCTCCGCCGGATCCGCCGGCCGCTGTTTGATCGCATCGAAGTGCTCAAAGGCCGCCACCAGCTGGTCGATCGGTACCGACGGGGGCGGGGAGCGGTTTTCCCCGTCCTGGATCACAGGGCGACCACCTGCTTGACGATCTGACGATCGCCTTCCTCGGTGAAGAATCCCAGCTTGCGGCCACTGCGGGCCTCCTCCCGGGCAAAGGCATAGAGGGCCACCGCGCGGCGGATGATGTCGGCGCGGCTCACCTGCTCCTCGCTGGAGAGTTGATCAAGGCCATCGAGGAAGGTGTCGCTGACCCGCAGGGCCAGGCGCTCGGTCTTGGCAGCCATGGTGCGTTTTGTTCACCGTTTGTACTCACAACTGTACTTCGACCATGGGTGGGTCAGCCCGGCTCGCCCTCTGCTCAGGAGCTTGCTCAGGAGCCTGCTCAGAGAACCTCACCCATCTCCTCCTGGAGAGGCACCGGTCGCAGGCCGCAGGCCTGCTTCACCTCCAGCCAGTCCGGCAGCTCGATTCCCAGCAGTGCGGCGATCTCGCCATCGCCCAAGCCCAATGCCACGGGCCGGCGGGCCCGCATCCACAGCTCGCGCATCCGATGGCTGAT
>CAIZOZ010000340.1 GCA_903934745.1 uncultured cyanobacterium | reverse complement strand
TCCCCGAGGTGAAGACCTTCAAGGTGGTGGATCTGGGTGGTTGGAAGGCCGTCTCGAAGAAGTTCTTCGACAAAGGGGGGCTCTGGGATCAGATCTTCTCTCAGAGTCGCTGACGCTCTGGTCTGATTCAGTTGCCTGGGCCAGTCGTCTGAGCCATGCCGCCGCAGCGCTAAGGTAAAGACAAGTTGTCAATCGACTTTACGTGGTTAAAGCCGTTGTGATGGGCCCTCGTCGCCTGCGTTCATCCCTGCTGAGCGTTCTGGTCTGCAGTCTGGCGCTGGGCGGTTGTGCTCAGTCGTCCAGCACCGGCGCTGGCGGGAAGGCCGGCTCGCAGCCCGGCTCCCAGGAGCTGTTGGTGGTCAGCTACGCCGTCACCAAGGCGCCCTACGACCGCATCCTGCCCAGGTTCAAAGCAGACTGGAAGGCCAGGACCGGCCAGGATCTCACCATTCGCGCCAGCTATGGCCCTTCTGGGGTGCAGACCCGCGCCATCATCGATGGCATCGAAGCGGATGTGGCCACCCTTGCACTGGCCGGCGACGTACAGAAGTTGGAGGAGGCCCAGCTGATCCAGCCGGGTTGGCAGGAGGAGTTGCCGTATCGCAGCATCATCACCGAGTCGGTGGTGGTCTTCCTGCCCCGCCAAGGCAATCCCAAAGGCATCAAAACCTGGTCCGATCTGGCCCGGCCTGGCTTGTCGATGATCACCGCCAATCCCAAGACCTCAGGAGGCGCCCGTTGGAACCTTCTCGGACTCTGGGGCTCGGTGAGCCAGACCGGCGGCAGTGAGGCTCAGGCCAGGGCATTCGTGAGCAGCGTGTATCGCCAGGTGGACAATCTGCCCAAGGATTCACGCGAAGCCGCCGACCTGTTCCTGAAGCGTGGCATCGGGGATGTGCTGCTCACCTACGAAAATGAGGCGATCGTCGCCAGCCGCGAGGGCTTGCTTGAAAGTCCGTTCGTGGTGCCGTCGCCGAATATCCGCATCGAAGGGCCGGTGGTGGTGATCGATCGCAATGTCGATCGCCGCGGCACGCGCAAGGCCGCGGAGGCGCTGGCCACGTACCTGAGTGGGCCAGACGCCCAGAAGATCTTCGCTGAGGAGGGCTTCCGCCCGGTCAATCCCAGCGTCTGGGCCCAGGTGAAGAGTCGTTTTGCCCCTGTGGCCCAGCTCTACAGTGCCGCCGATTTCGGTGGCTGGACGACCATCAACTCCACCTTCTTCAGCAAGGGCGGACTCTGGGATCAGCTGTTCGCCTCCACCCGCTGAGGCCTCCGTTCGATGTGTGAACTGCTGGCCCTCAGCGCCAACACCCCCACCGACATGCGCTTCTCCTTTCACGGGTTGACCCGTCGGGGAGGCGCCACCGGCGACCACGCTGATGGCTGGGGCCTGGCCAGCTTTGATCCGGATGGCTGTGGTGTGCGCCTCTATCGCGAAGATAGCCCCGCTGCCTTTTCGTCGATTGCGGCGGAAGTGGCCGCCCTGGAGCTCAAGGCCCACTGCTCGATCGCCCACATCCGCAAGGCCACCCGCGGTGTGATTGCCCTCGAGAATTGCCACCCCTTCCATCGGCGCTGGCAGGGACAGGAGTGGATCTTTGCCCACAACGGCGATCTGGAGGGCAGCTTTGAGCTGGTGGAAGGCTTCCGCCCTGAGGGCAGCACCGACAGCGAGGCCTCGTTCTGCTGGTTGCTGCAACAGCTGGAGGGCGCCCGGGCCGCGGGGCGGCTCACCCCGGAGGATGATACAGCGATCTTCGCCGCCTTGGTGCAGGCTGCCGACACCCTGGCCAGCCGCGGCATCTTCAACTGCCTGATCAGCAACGGCCGCTGGCTGTTCGCCTACGCCGGCACCAAGCTGCACCGGCTGACGCGCCGTGCGCCCTTCCGCACCGCCACCCTCGCCGACGACGATCTCAGCGTCGATTTCGCCCAGCTGGCGGGCCCCGACGATGTTGTCTCGATCATCAGCACCGAACCGCTGACCACCGATGAAACCTGGTCAAGGCTGCAGGTGGGGGAGGCGGTGCTGTTGCGGCGGGGGGAGGTGCTGCACCATCACCCGGGCCAAGCGATCCAGGTGTCGGTCTGAGGTGTCGCTCTGATCGGTGTCGCGGATCACAGGTCGAGACAGCGGAAATGGCAGCCCCATAGCGCGGCGGAAGCGACAATGGGCACCTTCGTTTCAGCTTCGATGGCCCCCGCCGCAGTCAGTGGCCGCCATGGCGGCTGGCGGCAGGGGGATCCCGTCGGCCAGCGTCTGTTCAGCCGACCCTTCGGCGACCAGCCCCTGAGGCTGGAATCGGGTCAGAGCCTCGGCCCGATCACCCTGGCCTGGGAGCGCTGGGGGGAGTTCGATGCTGAGCGCAGCAACGCCATCTTGCTGCTGCATGGCTTCAGTGGCGACAGCCACGCGGCCGGCCCCGCCGGCGACGGCCATGACGGCGTCGGCTGGTGGGATCGACTGATCGGTCCGGGGCGGGCGATCGACACCGAGCGCTTCTGCGTGATCTGCCCCAATGTGCTGGGGGGCTGCCAGGGCAGCACCGGCCCCGCCAGTCCGGCGGCCGATGGCCGGCCCTACGGCAGCCGCTTCCCGCTGCTCTCGATTCGCGACATGGTGGCGGCTGAACGGGGCCTGGCCGATCTGCTGGGCATCGCGCGCTGGCACGCCGTCATCGGTGGCTCGATGGGAGGCATGCGGGCCCTGGAGTGGGCAATCGGTTCACCGCAGCGGCTGGAGCGCCTGCTGCTGATCGCCACGACCGGCCGCTGCAGTGCCGACAACCTTGCCGCTCACCTCTGTCAGATCGAGGCGATTCGCCAGGACCCCCGGTTCTGCGGCGGTGACTATGACGACCAGCCCGGTGGCGGTCCTCGTCAGGGCCTGGCCCTGGCGCGCTCCCTCGCCCAGCTGACCTACCTCAGCGCTGCCGAGCTGGAACGACAGCTCGCGGCTGATCACATCGGCGCCAGCCAGCACCAGAGCGACGGCAAGCGTGCTGGCAATAGCGATGGCAACAGCAATGGCAACCAAAGCGAAGCTGAACGGGACGATCCTTGTGACGATGACCAGGGCCATGGCGACCGGGAAGCCGCCATAGCCGCCCTGCTGGAGCGCGACAGCTGGGCACTGGTGCAACGCTTCGATGCCAACAGCTACATCACGCTCACCCGGGCGATGAACCGCCATGACATCGGTCGGGGTCGGGGCGGGCTGCGTGCGGCCCTGGCCCGGGTGACCGCGCAAACGCAGGTGGTGGCAGTGAGTTCTGATCGCCTGTTTCCCCCCTGCTGCCAGCAGGAGCTGGCCGCCGGCCTCCCGGCTGGAGCCACCTACACCACGCTCTACAGCGACCTGGGCCACGATGGCTTCCTGGCGGAACTGGAGCAGCTGCGGCTAATCCTCGGCCAGGTTCTGGGCTGACGGCGCCAGGGGCCTCGCCATGGCCGGTTTGAGCTTTGCTGGCAGAATCACACCGCGGCCAGGGCGACGATCACCAGCGGAACGCCGACCGCCAGAGGAGACGACAGCAAGCCGACGGCAAGCCGCAGGGTCGGCCCCAGATTGTTGGGAGGCTGGGTGGCGTTCATGGGATCCGGCTGACCGGAACGATGACCCTGTCCTAACGAGTTCGCGCTGCTGCCCATGTGGTCTGAACCACCAGCGCCTGTGAAGCGAAGCTTGATGATGCCGCTGATCTCGTGGGCTGGACACCAGCCCTTGCTGTCTTGCCGGATGCCTCCCCTTCCCTGGCTGCCGCTGCCCGCTTCTGGCTGCGCCTGGGGCTGGTGAGCTTCGGTGGGCCGGCGGGGCAGATCGCTCTGCTGCACAGCGAGTTGGTGCAGCGACGCCAATGGCTCTCTGAGCGCCGTTTTCTGCATGCCCTCAACTACTGCATGCTGCTGCCGGGGCCGGAGGCCACCCAATTGGCCACCTACCTGGGCTGGTTGATGCACGGCATTCCCGGCGGCCTGATCGCCGGTGGGCTGTTTCTGTTGCCCTCGGTGCTGCTGTTGCTGGGGCTGTCCTGCCTCTATGCCCTCTGGGGTCAGCTACCGCTGCTGGTGGCGTTGTTCTGGGCGTTGAAGCCAGCCGTGCTGGCCATCGTGGTGCAAGCTGCCTGGCGACTGGGGCGGCGCACCCTCCATCAGCCACTGCTGCTGGCGATCGCTGTGGCCGCCTTCCTCGGCCTGGTCTGGCTGCGGCTGCCCTATCCGCTGCTGGTGGGGGCGGCAGCCCTGACGGGCTGGGTCGGCGGGCGTTGGCGACCGGCCTGGTTCCAGTCGGCCAGCCGCGTTCCCAGTAGCCCTGGACCGGCGGCGGGGGCGATGGGGGTGGCGGCTGAGCGGGTTGGGGTGCTGCATGACGACGACACACCGACGCCGAGCCATGCGCTGGTTCAGAGGCGACAGCTGGCCGTCACGCTGTTGATCAGTGGTCTGGCTCTGGCTGTGCCCCTGGCCGCGTTGAGCTGGCAGGGGGGTGTGGCTGGCCCCCTGGCGACGATGGCGCGCTTCTTCAGCCGCGTGGCGCTGATGAGCTTCGGTGGTGCCTACGCCGTGCTGCCCTACGTGGCCCAGGGGGCGGTGGAGACCCATGGTTGGCTCAATGCCGAGCAGATGCTCGATGGCCTGGCCCTGGGCGAAACCACGCCGGGCCCGCTGATCATGGTGGTGGCGTTTGTGGGCTTCATGGGCGGCTGGAACAGCAGTGGCTCCCTGAGCCAGGCGCTGCTGGCGGGCCTGGTGGTGGTGTGGTTCACCTTCCTGCCGTCCTTTGTGTTCATCCTGGCCGGCGGCCCGTTTGTGGAGGCCAGCCGCGAGGATCTGCGGCTGGGGCCGCCGCTCACGGCGATCACCGCCGCTGTGGTGGGGGTGATCGCCAGCCTGGCGGTGTTGTTCGCCGGGCCGGCCCTGTGGCCGGGTGGGGTTGTCGATCCGGCCGCCTTCGCGATCCTGGGGGTCAGCCTGCTGCTGTTGCTGCGCTGGCACTGGGGCGTGCTGCGCTTGATCGGCGCGGCTGCCTTGGTGGGGCTCGCGAAGTTGCTGGTGGGTTGAGGGCTGAGGATGGGGCTGCACCGTTCGCCATCTGCAGCGCATGCTGGACGCTGGGCTGGAGCTGTTGCCGGAGGAGGTTCAACAGTGCTTCTTTCGGCAGCGACAACGGCCCAGGCTCAGCAACAAGGAGTGAGGTGGGGCGCGACGGCACACCCTGGGCCCAGCCTGCTGAAGCTGCTCCTAACCTCGATCCATCGCGGCGAGGCGAGCCCATGGCGAGCGTGCAGGAGATCCGCCGGCGGCTGCGCGGCCTACGGATCGAAACCTTGCGCAGCAGCATCGAGCCCCTGCTGGCCGGAAAGGTTGGAGCCGAGGTGTGGCTGTTCGGCTCCATGGCCCGTGGCGACTGGGATGCCCGCTCGGATGTGGATTTGCTGGCCGTGGCGCTGGATCAAAGCGCCGCCGACCAGCTGGCCGAGGCCCTGTTGGGAACAGGCCTGGCCGACGACGTGATCGGGCTCAGCCAGGGCCGCTGGCTGGAGCGTCAGCGGGGCGACGACCCGTGGTGGCGCGGCATCTGCCGCGATGCGATCCGTCTTCAGCCGCAACAGACGCCATGACAAGCCGTCTGCACGCCTGGCTGCGTCAGGCCCACAGCAATCTCTCCCACCTGCTGACACTCGAGCAGCTCCCCCTCCATCACCGCGATCCGTTTGACCGCCTGCTGGTGGCCCAGTCGATCAGTGAATCACTGCTGCTGGTCAGCGCTGATGCGGCGTTTGACGCCTACGGCTGCCCGCTCCAGGATGCGTGCCGCTGAAGTGCTATCGCCGAGAGGCCCAGGCTGCAGTCCTGGGCAAAGGTGGCGGCACCCAGCTTGGGGCTCACCACCAGCCGGGCTGGATCCAGACCCACCGCCGCCAGCCGGGCGCGCAGGCGCTACTCCACTCGGGGCTGGTCGTTGACCACCCACAGCACCAAGGCCGGCAGCTGGTGCAGGATCTCCCGCCAGCCATCGAACAAAGCCGATGTGATGTTTGCGGGGCGGTTGAAGCAGGCTTTCGAGGAGCGGATCTTGCGCTCCAGCAACGGCTGGCAGGCAAGGCGGGTAATCAACAGGTGTTGCGGCTAATTCCTTGGACTAAATCGTTGTTTGAATTTATAGCTAGTCCCAGCCAAGTAGAAATTCTAATACTTCCTAAAGTTGAATGCGGGATAAGTGCCGGTCAGTCCTGTCTTCACAGTTTCAATGATTGTGTCAAAACACTGAAAGAAGGTGATGTTTTCCCCAGCCTCAGAGACTTCCTTAGCGTGCTTGCAGTGCGCCTTGGCTGCCCCTCAAAATCATCCCAAGCGATCAGAAGGAGCCCGCACCCCTTTCCTTGGCTCGTGGTGAGTCTTGAACAATAGAGCAGAGTACAATTTGATCTGCGGCTCAAGCCAGCCAGCTCAAGCGGGCAACAACACTGTTAGGTACCGAACGGCTATTGTAGGCTTCTTCGTCCACGGGACCCGTCATGCGGGCGAGCGACAAATCATGCATAGTACAAACAACGCCGATAACATTGCAGGAAATCGCCGGAAATAATATTGCAACCATATTCTAGTGAAATGATTTTTCCCATTAGAGATTCTTGGGCTTGCCACGAAAGTGCAGCATGTCGCCGCTCGCCGCTCCTCTATTGCATGAGCCAATTGATATCACTAAGTCCAGCAACTCAAATGACATTGTACGTTGCACCGGAGATAAGGCCAGCCAATGAAAGAGCAGGTGAGACGCAAGCCTATCAAGGCAACGACTCTCAGCCCCGACATCAAGCTATCAATGCATGAATAATCACAATAGAGTCGCCGTCAATGTCCTTGTATTGGTTGGCTTATTTACTGCTTCGTGCTCAAGCGTCAATAACAGCAAAAGTTTGAGCATTAACGTTGTCAAAAGTCGTCAAAGCCCAACTGTTAGCGGCCTAGGCACCATTCAACCAGTGGGTGATGTCCATGTTCTTGCTGGGCCAATGGGGCAATACGGTGGCGCGCCACGAATTAAGACTATTTTAGTCAAAGAAGGTGACAGGGTCTCTAAAAATCAAACATTAGTCATATTTGATAATTCGGCAGAATTTGCTTCTGAGCGTAGTCGAATTGCCGTAAGCATCACCAGCAAAAAAATAGAAATAGATCTCCTTCGGGCCCAAATTAACCGCTTTGAATATCTAACTAAAGCCGGTGCCTACCCCATGGCCGATCTCGAAGAAAAAAAAGTAAGACTTGCAGGCTTTTATGCACAATTGCGAGAGCTGGAAGGAACATTGAGAACGTATGACGAACGGATCTTGC
>CAIZOZ010000339.1 GCA_903934745.1 uncultured cyanobacterium | reverse complement strand
CTTGGCGCGGCCATTCCGATACGGAAACCCTGCTCGCTGCCATTGAGGCCTGGGGCCTGGAGACCACCTTGCAACGCAGCTCCGGCATGTTCGCCCTGGCGCTGTGGGATCGGCCCGAGCGGCGGCTGCAGCTGGCCCGCGACCGCTTCGGCGAAAAGCCGCTGTACTACGGATTCTCGGGAGCTGGATCCGATCAAACCCTGATCTTTGGATCGGAGCTGGCCGCGCTGCGGGCCTTTCCCGGCTTCAGCAACGCGATCGATCGCCAGGCCCTGGCCTCATTGCTGCGCTTCACTGTGATCGCGGCGCCCCAGTGCATCTATGCCGGTATTCGCCAGCTGCTGCCGGGCCACTTGCTCTGCCTCTCTCTGCCGCTACCGGCAGAACTGCCGGAGCCCAAGCCTTGGTGGTGTTTCCGTTCCCTGCTGAGTGAGTCACTCCAGCAGCCCTTTGGCGATGCGCAGGAGGCTTACCAGGCGCTGGAGGCGGCACTTACCGCAGCGGTGCAACAGCAGACGCTCAGCGATGTACCCCTGGGCACTTTCCTCAGCGGAGGCGTGGATTCCTCCCTGGTCACCGCCCTGCTCCAGGCCCAGAGCAGCCGGCCCGTGCGCACCTTCACGATCGGGTTCGATGAGGCCGGCTTCAACGAGGCCCCCTATGCCCGTGCCGTAGCGGCCCACCTGGGCACCGACCACTCCGAAACCGTGCTCACCGGAGCGGATGCCCGCCAGCTGATCCCCAGCCTGGCAACGCTCTATTCCGAGCCCTTCGCGGATTCGTCCCAGCTGCCCACCCATCTGGTGTGCCGCGAGGCTCGCCGAAATGGCCTCACCGTGGCCCTCACCGGTGATGGCGGTGATGAGCTCTTCGGGGGTTACAACCGCTATTTCTGGGGTCCGCGCATCTGGAACCGTCTGACCTGGCTGCCCTGGCCATTGCGGCGCAGCCTCGCCCGGGCGATCCGCAGCCTGCCCCCCGCCGGCTGGGATGCCCTCGGCCGGCCCCTGCCGGTGGACCAACTCGGCCACAAGGCCCACAAGCTGGCCGAGCGTCTGGCCCATGTGCGCACAGCTGATGATCTCTACCGCTCCCTCGTGAGCGAATGGCGTGATCCGGCGTCCCTGCTGCAGCCCTGCGCCTCAGGCCGCCCGGTGCAGGAGCCGCCAACGCCGCTGGATTGGCCCCTGCCGGGCGGCCTTGCGGGCGACGCCGTGGCCCGAATGATGGCCACCGACACGCTCAACTACCTCCCCAACGACATCCTCACCAAGGTGGATCGTGCGGCCATGGCGACCAGCCTGGAAACCCGCACCCCTCTGCTTGATCATCACGTGGCAGCCATCGCCTGGCGTCTGCCGATGGCCATGAAGATCCACCCCGGCCGCGAGGGCTCGCCAGGCAAGTGGGCCCTGCGCCAGATCCTCTACAAGCACGTGCCGCGCCATTTGATCGAGCGCCCCAAGGCGGGCTTTGGCATGCCGATCGGCCAGTGGCTGCGAGGTCCGCTGCGGGAATGGGCTGAGGACTTGCTGGATCCTGGCCTGATGCAGCGGCAGGGCTACCTGAGGCCGGAGCCAATCCAAACCCTCTGGCGCCAGCATCTCAGTGGGCGGTTTGATCACACCTCCAGGCTGTGGACCGTGCTCATGTGGCAGGCGTGGTTGGCGGAGTGGGGATGAGGAATTGATGAGCCAGCGAAACAGCCTTTACATCACGTACGACGGCCTGCTCGATCCGTTAGGTGCAAGTCAGATTCTTCCTTATCTCAAGGAAATCGCAAGCCAGAAAGATCATCTGTATGTTCTTAGTTTTGAAAAGCCCGAGCGTTTCGCGCTAGCGGCACCGGCACTTCGTAAGGTTTTGTCCACCACCACGATCAGTTGGACCCCCCTGATATTCACGCGCCGTTGGGGCACGGCGGGTAAGGTCTGGGATTTGGTTCGCATGCAGCTGGGGGCATGTCGCATTGCTGCGCGGATTCAGCCATCCGTTGTCCACGCTCGCGGCCATGCACCGGCCCAGGCTGCCTTGTTGATCAAACAACTGTTCGGAGCCCGTTTTCTGTTGGATTGCCGTGGCCTCTGGGTGGATGAGCGCGTCGACAAGGGCGGCTGGGTGCTTTCCAACCCTTGGCATCGTCTCCAATATCACGTTTACAAATGGATCGAGAAGATTTTGTTTGCCCATGTTGACCATATGGTGGTGCTGACTGAAGCCGTGATCCCCGAGGTGCTGCGCCTTGGCGTGCCTGCCAGGGAGAAACTTACGGTAATTCCATGCTGCGCCGACTTTCGACATTTTCAACTTGCCACTCCCCAGAGCCGACATCTCGCCCGGACTGAATGCAACATCCCAGAGGCCAGCCTGGTGCTAGGTTATCTCGGCTCGGTGGGTAGCATGTACATGCCTGAGCTTTTTCTCCGCCTTTTGGAGCTCGCCAATGCCAGGCATCCTTCACTTCAAGTCCTAGCTCTTACGCCGGATGAGGAGAAATTTCGGCAACTGATGCAGCGGTATCTTCCCTTCTCCCTTCACCAGCATGTGCACATTCGTTCTGCTAACCGCTACCAGGTGGCCCGTTGGTTACCCGCGATCGATGCCCTTGT
>CAIZOZ010000338.1 GCA_903934745.1 uncultured cyanobacterium | reverse complement strand
GGCCTGCTGCCGCTGCTGCGAGCGCGCCACAGCGGCGGCCAAGTGCGCTGGCTGGCGCCGGCGTTGCTGCGCCAGCCAGCAGCTTTGCTGGAGGCCGTGCCCCTGCCGCCCGATCGGCCGGCGGTGCTCTCGCTGGTGCCGACCCAGCTGGCGCGGTTGCTGGCGGAGCCGGCCGGAGTGGCCTGGTTGCGGGGCTGTGCGGTGATCTGGGTGGGTGGGGCGGCGCTGCCGGCGGAGCTGGCCCGGCAGGCACGGGCGGAGGGTCTGCCCCTGGCCCCCTGCTACGGCGCCACCGAAACGGCGGCGATGGTGTGCGCCTTGCCGCCGCAGCGCTTTCTGGCCGGGGAGCAGGGTTGCGGCCCGCCGCTCGACGATGTGGCGCTGCAGTTGGCAGAGAGCGATGGGGCGGTGGAGGTGCGCAGCGAGCGGCTGGCCCTGGGCTGGCTGGAGGCCGGCGGCCTCAGGCCGCTGCCGCTCAGCCCTGAAGGCTGGTGGCGCAGTGGCGATGCCGGCCGGCTTGGAGCCGCTGGCCTGGAGGTGCTCGGCCGCCTCGATGGCGCCATCAGCAGTGGTGGTGAAACCGTGTTTCCCGAGCAGCTGGAGGCGCGGCTGCGGGCCCAGGCCCGTGCCCAGGGCCTGCCGCTGGAGGCGGTGCTGCTGCTTGGCGTGGACGAGGCCCTCTGGGGCCAGCGCCTGGTGGCCTTGGTGCGAGCCCAGGCCGGAGCCGAGGCTGCGGCGTTGGTGGCGGCGCTGCAGCAGCTGGTGGCCGTTTGGCCTGCGGCCGAGCGACCCCACACCTGGTGGCCCTGCCCGGAGCTGGCGCCCAGCGAGGCCGGCAAGTGGCAGCGTGGCCGCTGGCGGGAGTGGCTGGGGGGGCGCTGAATCAGCAGCTGCGCCCCGCTCCGGCAGCTCGCGGGTCCACGTCTGCAGGGTGGCGGGGCATGGGGATCAGAGCCGGGCTGGGATCGTCTGCGTGGGGTGGCTAGGTTCCAGGCAGGCGCAGGAGATCAGCGTGTCGTACAGGATCCGCTTGCTGCAGACCGATGAGGGCTGGTCGGTGAGCTGCCTCGACCTCCCCGGCTGTCACTCCCAGGGCACCAGCCGCGACGAGGCCCTGGCCAACATCCGCGAGGCCATCACCCTCTGGTTGGAGGTGGAGGCGGAAGAGGCAGGCGTGAAGCACGTGGAAACGCTGGAATTGGCACTCTGATGCCGCGAGTGCCTGGGATCAGCCAGAAGGAGGCGGTCAGGGTGTTCCAGAAGCTGGGCCTATCGCGTTGTGAGGGAATCGGGTCATCTGATCCTCAGCAATGGCGAACGCCGCCTGGTGATTCCGCGCCACGACCCCATCAACGCGATCACCATGGGGGCCATCGCCAGGGATGCCGGGTTCACGCCTCAGCAATTCCGGGAGCTTCTCTGACGCAGCTGGCCAGCCCGTTCACACAGGACGAATGTCCCCGGAGCTGACGGCGGCGGCCTCCAACCAGCGCTGGACCGGATCGGGCAGGCTGCAGCGCAGGCGGCTGGCCGCCCCGATCGCCAGATGGCGGGTGAGGCCAAGGGCTGCGTCCTGGGGCGGTTTGCCGGTACGCACGCGCTGGAAGCGATAGCGCACCTCGAAGCTGCCGGGATCGAGTCGCAGCGGCTCCAGATGGATCAGCAGCGGGTCACCGCAGACGAGGGGACGACGGAAGTCGGCGCTGCAGTGCACGATCGGCAGGGCCACCGCCGGCGCTTCGAGGCCAGCGGGTCGATCCGCCGCCGCCATCGGAAACACGCAGGCGGGCGGCACACCGAAGACTTCCAGGCTCTGCTCATAGGCCTCATGGCACCAGCGCAGCAGCTGATGGAAGTGCATGACGCCAGCGGCATCGGTGTCGCCGAAGCGCACGGTGCGGTGGAGCAGCAGCCAGGAGGGGGTGGCCATGGAGCTCATGCTGTCATTGCGCACCGTTCCGGCGGGTTGGCCTTGCTGGGAGTGCCCCGCTTCACAGGGGGCAGTCGTCTGGAATGGCCAAGGGGGGTAAACGGTTCCAGCCCGGGGCTGCTGGAAGACATGCTCATGACGATGCCAAACTGCAGTTGGTGAACCAAGCCTGTTTCGGCCATGGACCCAGGGGAGCTCTGAGTTGATGACGGAAGACATCCGCTGGCAGCAGCGCTTCAGCAACTACCAAAAGGCGTTGGCGCAGTTGGAAAGGTTCATTGAGCCCCCGGCTCTCAATGAACGCGAACAGCAGGGCCTAATCAAAGCGTTTGAATACTCCTTTGAGCTGGCCTGGAACACCCTGCGCGATCTGCTGCGAAGCCAGGGAAATGCCACGCTGCTGGGATCCCGCGACACCTTGCGAGAAGCGTTTCGGCTCGGATTGATTGAGCAAGGGGAAACCTGGATGTTGATGATTCAGGACCGCAATCTCACCAGCCACACCTACAACCGCGCTACTGCGGATGCGATTGCGGATCACATTACCGACCGGTATTTGCCCTGCTTCCGGCAGCTCCACAGCAGACTGGAGCTGCGCCTGCAGCAGGAACTATCATGATTCCGGTTCAAGCCTCCACCAGCACTGGAATTCCAGGGATTCCGGTGCATGCCCAGCAAGCGCTGTTGCAGTTGTTCGCGGCCCAGCCGCAGCTGCAGGCGGTATGGCTGTTTGGATCGCGGGCGATGGGACGGCATCAGCCAGGTTCCGATATCGACCTTTGTCTGGAAGCCCCTGAGCTCAACCATGGTGATCGTCTACGCCTGATGGCAGCTGTGGATGATCTGCTGCTGCCCTGGCAGGTGGATCTGGTTCTGCGCCATGAGCTGCCGGCCGATCTCGAGGCCCAGCTGCAGCGGGTGGGTCGCTGCCTCTGGAGGCGCCAAGAGCCATCGTCAGAGCCCTGCTGAGCCGCAGCAGATTCGGAAGAACTGCATAGCCAGTGCCACGCTCGAGCGCAGGGGCGGTTGGGGTTCGGCATCGGCGGCCAGCCCTTGCAAGTGAAAGGCCATGGCTGCGCGAATCTCAACCAGCAGACCACAGCCCAGCCAGGGATGTCGCCTGTTGCGCATCGCGCTACGCTCAGCAGGTCGTGATTTGGGCATGTAATTCAGGGCTTCCGACACAAGGGGTTGCGCCTGTTTCTCGAAACGGGCAATACGGCTGGAATTCAGCTATCCCTTGGCAGCAAGCTCTGTCTGCGGCTCGCGGCATTGCACTCCGCTGCCCGGATCGAAGATCTGGATCTGCCGGGCTATCGCCTGCATCTGCTCAAGGGGGCAGACAAGGGGCGGTGGTCGATCTGGGTGAACGGCAACGGGCGGCTCACGTTTCTGTTTCGCGATGGCCACGTGTTCGATCTCAATTTCGAGGACTACCGCTGATGCAGATGCACAATCCACCCCACCCTGGGGAGTTTATCGTCGGGGTGTATCTCGAGCCCTGGGGGCTGTCGATTCGCCAGGTAGCAAAGAGGCTCGGCTCTGAACCCGATGGAGCTGACGCTGGCATGAGGGCAGAAGAACGCGCTACACCTGCACCGTGGCCACGCTCGAGCGCACGGGCGGTTGGGGTTCGGCATCGGCAGCTAGGCCTTGCAAGTGAAAGGCAATGGCTTCACGAATCTCAACCAGCACCTGCTCTCGCGAAGGGCCTGTAGCCACGCAACCCGGGAGATCAGGAACGTAGGCCGAGAAGTTGTGATCGGCTTCCTCAATCACGACAGCAAAGGCTTGGCTCATGACAGGGGAACTCCGGATTGCTTGGCCATACTTTTGAGGGTGCCGGTAGCGAGATCGTCGCTTGGCTTTCCAGCAACCGTAACGCGCCCTGGCTTTTGGGGATGTTTGAACTGCCTGTGGCTGCCCCTGGTGGCCACCAGTACCCAGCCCGCCAGCTCCAGTTGCTTGATTACCTCGCGGATCTTCACACCACCAGCCTTGTCGGTCCCAAGGTTCAAGTGTTGCCCTGTGAGCGCGGGCCAGGCATCCGTGCGATCACGGCACTCCGTGAAGGAGGCCCCGCCATGAAGGTGCTACTCACCGGCTCTGCCGGCCAGCTGGACCAGGCCCTGTGTCAGCAGCTGCCAGAAACGGATTTCGTGGTCAACGGCTAGCAGAGCCGCCCGTATCCGCCGGAGCAGTGGCGAGTTCCTCTAGGGGTGCAGCGACGCCGATCCCCGCCCCTCAGCCGCCCGGAAACGCCAGGCCAGGCAGCGGTGACGCCAGCCCAGCCCCTTGGCTCCAGAGCCGCAGCAGCCAGTAGAGCAGCAGGGACGCAGCCGCGCCGACAGCCAGCGGGGCCGGCCAGCGGGCCTGGGTTGGCCAGGGCTGGAGCCGACCGCTGCGCCAGCTGGTGAGGCTCCAGATCAGCAGACCCGCCGCCAGCAGTGGCCCGAAGGCATGGAAGTGGATCGCCTGGTCCAGGTGGCCCACCAGCGCTTGGCTGGTGGCGCGGGTGAGATAGCAGGTGGGGCAGGGGATGCCGGTGAGCTGGCGCAGTGGGCAGGGCCAGCCGGGCAGCTCCGGATGCAGGCCCTTGATCGCCAGAGTGCCGGTGAGGGCGGCGGGCAACAGGTGACCGATGCCGCCCAACGGCCGCAGCCAGATCTTCCAACGCAGCCGCCGCAGTTGGCGACGGCGGCGGCGTGGCTCCTCCGGGCCTGGAGCGATCAGCAAGCCCGACAGGCGCCTCAGCGATCCACCGAACCCAGGATCACATCGATCGAGCCCAGGATCGGCATGAGGTCGGCCACCTTGGCTCCCTTGAGGATGTGGGGCAGGATCTGGAGGTTGTTGAAATCGGCGGCGCGAATCTTGAAGCGCCAGGGGGTGACATCATCGTTGCCCTGGATCAGCACGCCGATTTCGCCTTTGCCGGATTCGAGCCGGGTGTAGAGCTCCCCCGAGGGAATCTTGAAGGTGGGCGCCACTTTTTTGGCCACATACTGATAGTCAAAGCCGAACCACTCACTGCCCTTGCCTTCGGCGAGGCGATGGGCCTCGAGGTTTTCGGTGGGGCCGCCGGGAATCATCGTGATCGCCTGGCGCAGGATTTTCAGGGATTCGCGCATTTCCTGCAGGCGCACCCGATAGCGGGCGTAGCAGTCGCCCTCCTTCTCCCAGGCCACATTCCAGTCGAAGTCGTCGTAGCACTCGTAGTGATCCACCTTGCGCAGATCCCAGGGCACGCCGGAGGCGCGCAGCATCGGCCCCGACAGGCTCCAGTTGATCGCCTGTTCGCGGCTGACAATCCCCAGTCCTTCAACCCGCTTGCGGAAGATGGGATTGTTAGTGATCAGCTTCTCGTATTCATCAATCTTGGGGCCGAACCAATCGCAGAAATCCGCACATTTCTCCAGCCAGCCATAGGGCAGATCCACCGCTACCCCACCGATGCGGAAGTAGTTGTTGTTGATCAGGCGTTGGCCGGTGGCAGCTTCCCAGAGGTCGTAGATCATCTCCCGTTCACGGAAGATATAGAAGAAGGGGGTCTGGGCGCCCACGTCCGCCAGGAAGGGGCCAAGCCACAGCAAATGATTGGCGATGCGGTTCAGTTCCAGCATCAGCACCCGGATATAGCTGGCCCGCTTCGGCACCGGCACGTTCGCCAGCCGCTCGGGGGCATTCACCACGATCGCCTCGTAGAACATGCCGGCGGCATAGTCCATGCGGCTGACGTACGGCACGTACATCACGCTGGTGCGGTTTTCGGCGATCTTCTCCATGCCGCGATGCAGATAGCCGATCACCGGCTCGCAGTCCACCACGTCCTCGCCGTCGAGGGTGACCACCAGCCGCAGCACCCCGTGCATCGAGGGGTGGTGCGGGCCGAAGTTGATCACCATCGGCTCCGTGCGCGTCTCCAGCTGCGTCATGGGGCCGTGGGCTGCTCATGGATGCGGGGATCTTAGGAAGGTCGCGATGCCGGAAGGGTTGGTGTCGCACTCCGAGTCGGATTTCCAACCCATCTAGCGGCTTGCAGCACCAGCCCGTCCTGGCCCAGGGTCTGGCCGCTGGCTGCAGCAGGAAGCCAGCCTCGACCACTGGCGGGTGGTGGTGATCTGCCCCCATCGGGATCTCAACTTCGGCCGGCCGCAGGCGGTGGCGGAGTTTCTGCGGGAGCGGGTGCACTGGATTGAGCTGCAGCCTGCTGCTGCCGACCCCACGGCACCGCCATTGCTCCGCGCCCTGGCGCTGCTGGTGCAGCCGGAGGAGCAGGTGCCGGCCAGCAGCGCCGCCATCCAGGCGGAGGTGAGCGGGACAGCCGACGCGGCGGCGATCGGCGATGTGATCGCCGCTATCGTGATTACGAGGTTCAACGGACGATCGCTGGAGGAGCTCTGCGCCATGGGCGGCATCACCCTTGAAGACTTCACCCAGAGCGTGGCGTACCGCGAGATCTTTGGGCAGGGTCGTCTGGAAGGCCGCCAGGAGGGC
>CAIZOZ010000337.1 GCA_903934745.1 uncultured cyanobacterium | reverse complement strand
GTGCCGTGGATGTCAATCCAGGCGCCGGGGAGCGCCAGGGGCAATCGGCCGAAGCGGCCGTCGTCGTTGGAGTAGACAACCAGGCCTGTGATCCAGGCCACGGGCACCAGCAGGGCTGTAACCCCATGCAGCAAACGCAGCAGCGACGGTTGGTAGGGACGGGGCATGAGGTCAACAGGATCAGGTGGGGGCCTGCCTTCAAGGCGAACAGCCCATACACCAGGAATAGGCCACCGCTGAGGGCCTACAGCAGGCTTGCGCTGATGCGGCGCCCGATTCACTTGCCGGCGCCCACCGCCAGCCAGCTGACCAGGGCGTGGCCGAGCCGGCTGCCGGCCAGCAGCCCCGCGAAGCTGAAGGCCGGGACGGCGGCCGGGACGATCGCCAGGACGATGGCGGTGACCTGGCAGCGATCGCCCTGTTCGGGGAGGAGCCCCAGCGTCTAGACCTCCCAGATCACGGCCCAGGTGATGCTGAGGCGACGGCGGCGACTCTGGGTAACGGGGGCGGGGCCGCTGTAGTGGCTGTGATGGCTGTGATGGCAACCTCCGCTCTTGCTCTGCTAACGCAACTGGCTCACCGGGGCACTGATAACGTCGCTCCATGCTGATCAGTCCCTCGTAACCGCTGCCTTGCTGCGGCCCACGGTCTGTTGCCGTAGCGCCCTGGCTCAGGTTCAACGCTGCGTTTTACGACAGGACTGACGACGTGACTGATGACCTCAAGGCGTGGTGGGGCAAACCCCATCGCGACATCCTCTCGGGCCTGGTGGTGGCCTTCGCGATGATCCCGGAGGCGATCGCCTTCTCCGGCATCGCCGGTGTGGATCCCCGGGTGGGGCTGTTCGGGGCCTTCCTGCTGTCGGTGACGCTGGCGATCGTCGGTGGCCGCACCGGCATGATCACCTCCGCCACCGGCTCTACGGCCCTGCTGATGACGGGCCTGGTGCAGCAGGGCGATGGCCTCGGCGAAGGCCTTGGCCTGCAATATTTACTGGCAGCGGGGATCCTCACTGGCCTGCTGCAGATCGCCTGGGGGTATCTGCGCCTGGCTCACCAGATGCGCTTCGTGCCGCAGCCGGTGATGGCGGGCTTCGTGAATGCCCTCGCAATCCTGATTGTGCTGGCGCAGCTGCCGCAGCTGGGGCTGGATTGGTTCCACCCCGAGAAGGTGCCCGTCATAGCGGCGGCGCTTCCGGCCGTATGGGGCCTGATGGCCCTCACCCTGGCGATCATCTACCTGCTGCCACGGCTCACCACGGCAGTGCCCTCAGCCCTGGTGGCCATCCTGATCACCACAGGACTCTCGATCCGCCTGGGGCTGGATGTCCCCACCGTGGCCAGCCTCGGCACCCTGCCCGCCGGCCTGCCCCAGTTCGCCTTGCCCCAGGTGCCGTTCGATCTGAACACCCTGGGATTGATCCTGCCCACGGCCCTGGCCATTTCGTTGGTGGGGCTGATGGAAACCTTCCTCACCCAGGACCTCCTCGACGACCGCACCGACAGCACCAGCTCCAAGGATGCCGAGGCGCGCGGCCAGGGCATCGGCAACATCGTCAGCTCGCTGTTTGGTGGCATGGCTGGCTGCGCCCTGGTGGGCCAGTCAGTGATGAACCTGGGCTATGGCGGCCGCACCCGGCTGTCGACGCTGACGTCAGGGGTGGCCTTGCTGACAATGATCGTGCTGGCGGCCCGCTGGGTGAATCAGATCCCGATGGCCACCCTGGTGGGCGTGATGTTGATGATCGCGATCAACACTGCCAACTGGGGCTCGATCCGTGCCATTCGTCGCATCCCCAAGAGCGATTCAGCCGTGATGCTGCTCACGGTGGTGGTCACCGTGCTCACCCACAACCTGGCGGTGGGCCTGCTCTCGGGAGTGGCTCTGGCTGGCATCTTGTTCAGCCGCAAGGTGGCCAAGGTGATTGAGGTGAGCAGCGAGCTGATCGCACCCGACCACCGCCTCTACCGCGTGCGGGGGCAACTGTTCTTCGTGAGCAGCATCTATTTCAGACAGGGATTCGAGCTGCACGAGCAGCCCCATCCCGAGCGCGTCACCATCGAGATGACTGAGGCCCACATCTGGGATCAGAGCGGCGTGAGCGCCCTCGATCAAGTGATCCGCCGCCTCAAGCTTGGCGGCAGCGCCGTGGAGGTGGTGAACCTGAACCCCGAAAGCACCGACCTGTTCGCCCGCATCGGCATGGCGGAGGAAGCCGGCGGGCGCGGTGGATCGATCGCTTCGGCCCACTGATGGCCCCAGCTCAGCAACCACGACTGACGCTTCAGCCCTGGCCTCTGGCGTTGCCTCTGGTGCCGGCGCTCAGGCGGGTCTCTGCGGCGCCATCGTGCTGGGGTTTCTGGCTGCCTACTAGGCGGCACCGCTACCCAGGTCTCCGGTCCCACCGGCCCGATGACCGTGGTGATGACGGCCCTGCTGGCTGTGCTCAGCCGGCGCTACGGCTTCGAGAGTGCCCTGCCGCTGGCCCTTGGCATTGCAGCCCTGGCCGGTCTGCTGCAGGTGCTGCTGGGGGTGACCGCCGCCCTGGCGATGGAGACCCTTTGTCTCGACAGCCAGCAGCAGGGCCGAAGCGTCGTCATCGTGGTGTCGGCGGATCAACCGCTGACGCGGTTGGAGCGCATAGGAGTGGCCAGGATCCAGGGCGTTTCCATCCTCCCCAGCTGCCACGCAGCCCTCCAGCAAGCCCTCAGCCACTCCTGAACCAACGCCTCACCCGTCGCCCCATGGACCTGCAGTTGAGCGGAGCCCATCTCCTCACCGCCGAGCAGGTGCAGGAGCGGCTGGCGGTCGATCCTGAGCTGGGCCTGAGCAGCCGCGAGGCTCAGGAGCGGCTGCGCCGCTTGGGGGCCAACCGGCTGAGCAACCGGCCGCAAAGGCCGCTGTGGCTTCAGTTCCTGGCCCAGTTTCATGCCCCCCTGCTCTATGCCCTGCTGATCACTGGCGCGGTCAAGGCCCTCAGCGGCTCGCTGCGGGATGCCGCGGTGATCTGGAGCGTCACCGTGATCAATGCGGTGATCGGGTTTGTGCAGGAAAGCCGCGCTGAACGCTCGATTGGCGCCCTCGCCCTCGTGATCCGCTCCGACCTTGACGTGCTGCGTGACGGGCAGCAGCAGCGGCTCGATGCCCAGCAGCTGGTGCCAGGCGATGTGGTGCTCCTGGCCGCAGGCGATCGGGTTCCCGCCGACCTGCGCCTGCTGCAGGTTCGCAACCTGCAGCTGGATGAATCCAGCCTCACCGGTGAATCCCTGCCGGTCGCCAAGGCCATCAGCACCGATCCCGCTGACGCTCCTCTGGCGGAGCGCTACGGCATGGCCTACGCCGGCAGCTTCGTGACCAACGGCCAGGGACGTGGGCTGGTGGTCGCCACCGGCGATGCCACCGAACTGGGGGATCTGGCCGCTTCTCTGCAACGGGGTTCCGCTCTCAGCACACCACTGACGCGCAAATTCGCGCGCTTCAGTGTCACCGTTCTGCAGTTTGTGCTGGTCCTTTCGATCCTCACCGCCCTGGTGGGTCTGGCCAGGGGGCGCAGCGGCAGCGAGATGTTCGATGCCGCCGTGGCCCTGGCGGTGAGTGCCATCCCGGAGGAGTTGCCTGCCATCGTCACCATCACCCTGGCGATCGGCGTGCACCGCATGGCCCGGCGCAACGCGATCATCCGCAAGCTGCCCGCTGTGGAAGCCCTCGGCAGCGCCACGGTGATCTGCTCCGACAAGACCGGCACCCTCACCCAGAACCGCATGGCCGTGCAGGAGCTGTATGCGGCTGGCCAGCGACTGCAGCTCGAGGAGCTCTGGCCTGCTGGCTCCCACGCGGGGCTGAAGACAGCCGACCCGTTCGAAGCGAACCGCGCCCTGCGCGAGCTGTTGCTGGCGGGTCTGCTCTGCAGCGATGCCAGACCCAGCAGCCATCAGGGTCTGGTGGGGGATCCGACCGAAACCGCTCTGCTGGCGGCCGCGCAGCGGGCCGGCTTCGATCACGCGGACGCCCATCGCCGCCATCCGCGCCGCGATGCCTTGCCCTTTGAAGCCGAGCTGCAGGTGATGGCCACACTGCATGGCAGCGAGCGGATTCTGGTCATGGGATCGCTGGAGGCGGTGCTGCCCCGCTGCCGTTGGCAATGCGGCAGCAACGGCGAGCCGGAACCGCTGGAGGCCGCTGCCATTCACGCCGCCGTGGACGCCATGGCCGCTCAAGGGGAGCGGGTGCTGGCCTTTGCCATGGGGCAGGCCCATCCCCAGCAGGCCTCCCTGCTGCATGACCACATCGAAGCCAATCTCACCTTTCTGGGCTTGCAGGGCATGGCCGATCCGCCCCGCCCGGAGGCCACGCGTGCGGTGGCCGCCTGCCTGGATGCGGGCATCAGGGTGAAGATGATCACCGGCGATCACATCCGCACCGCCACCGCGATCGCCCGCCAGATGGGAATCGGCCACCGGCCGGAGCCGATCGCCATCGATGGCCGCGGTCTGGCGGCGCTGCCTGCAGATCAGCTCGACGCTGTGGCTCTGCAGACCGATGTGTTCGCGCGCATGGCACCGGCGCAGAAACTGGAACTGGTGCGCAGCCTGCAGGACAGCGGTCAGATCGTCGCCATGACCGGCGATGGCGTTAACGATGCCCCGGCGCTGCGCCAGGCCGACATCGGCATCGCCATGGGAGCTGGCGGTACCGCCGTGGCCCGGGAAGCCGCCGCCATGGTGCTCACCGATGACAACTTCGCCTCCATCGCCGCAGCGGTGGAAGAGGGCAGGGGCGTGGCTCTCAACCTGCACCGCGCCATGGCCTTCTGCCTGCCGGTGAACGGCGGTGAATCCTTCACCATCCTGCTCAGTGCCCTGATGGGGCTGGAGCTGCCGATCACCGCCCTGCAGGTGCTGTGGCTGAACATGGTCAACTCCCTCACCATGTCGCTGCCGCTGGCCTTCGAGCCGAAGGCACCCGGCCTGATGACGATGCCGCCACAGCGGCCGGATCGCCCCCTGCTCAACCGTCCTTTGCTGCAGCGGCTGCTGCTGGTGTCGGCCTTCAGCTGGGTGGTGATCTTCGCGATGTTCTTCTGGGCTGAGACCCAGACCGGTGATCGAGCCATCGCGCGCACCATGGCGGTGCAGACCCTGGTGCTGTCGCGGGTGGCTTACCTGATCAGCCTCAGCGAAGTGGCCCAGCACCTGCCCTGGCACTGGGGCCGGCTGGCGATCGCCCTCTGGCGCTCCCCTCCCCTGCTGCTCGGCCTTGTGGCTGCGCTGCTGCTGCAGGTGCTGTTCAGCCAGTGGGGGCCGATGAACACATTCTTCGGCACGGCGCCGCTGAGCCTGCAGCAATGGTTGGCATGCTCACTAGCGATCTTGCTGATGATCCCTGTGGCACATGTTGCGAATCGGCTTGATCCCCTGGTGGCCGCCGCCGCTGGCGGTGCTCAGCTCAACGCCGATAGGTTATAAGTAAGGTTCGTTCATCCCGAGCGCGCTCTGGCCAACGGTCAGATACGCCTACCGGCCGTCCCAGCCATGCTTGACGACTACCAGGCGATGAGCGAGCAAGCGCTCGCTGCGACTGGGGTCGAATTCAACCCTGACCAGAAAGCACGAGTTCCAGAGAAAGCTTACCAACAAGATCTGTTTTACTCAGGCTGCACTACTGATTCCACTCCGCCATTGAAGAGATCCCTCAATGGGATGTCTACGAAGACGATGCATGGTACTGGCGGCATGGCAGAAACAGCCGCAAACGACAAAAAATTCTGGTGGCTGCAAGCGCTGGCTATACCGCATCACGACTTGGCAAACATACCTTTTAGGCAAGCTCATTAGCAATTACGAAATGTTGCCCGGTCACTGGTCCGATCGAGAACTCGCCTGAAAAAAGCCTTTCGAGCAGTCGGAGCGATCGATGGTAAATGAACGTCGAAGTTTGCACTCCAAAAAGCTCAGGCCCGAAGAGAATCAGTGGCAGCTCCGCCATCAGATAGTTGACCGCGCGCAAGCGGTCTTGATCGCTCAGATGATGACCCTCACGCCGCCTATTCTCGAGAACCTCATCAGTTGCCGCAAGACACTCCTTGTGAAACTCACTGTCAGTGGCGAATGCAGTGCGACACCGGCCTTGAGCTGCGGCATAGCCATCACGCTGCGCCACCAGAGACCACGGCAGGAGATCAACCTGGTTATCGATACTATCAACAGCTTCTCGAGCGCGGCTAATCTTGTTGTTGAGGTAACGTACTTGTCGCTTAGTCTTATATGATGCTTCCTCGGGGGAGTAGCCACCCGCCTCCAGTGTCCACACAGTAGGGGTGTCGGGAACGAACACACCGACAAGATCAAAGTGTTCGTTGGCCCATGCCAGCAACTCGACTAGTCGATTCTCGCTGTAATAACTATTGAATGGGCTAGTTCCGACAACAGCATGGAAGCGCTCCCCGCGACCTGGTAAGCATCGAGTCAAATTGGACTTGTCGAGGTAAGCCGCCGCATTGCCATAGGAGGAGAAGACACACCCATCGCCGGGACGCGGCCGGATGACCATGCTGCAGTCAGGACAGTTGTGGCAAACAATGAGCGCCGAAAGTTCGATGCTCTTTGAGATCCGTGTTCTGCATTGAGGGCAGACCATCTCTGATATGAACGACGTTTCCATGATTGGGTTTATACTATCGCCGAGTGGCGAGCTGTCTCTAACATCATGCCCTGCTCATTTACATAGCGTTTCATTGGAGATTGCAGGCACCGACTCTTCTATTTCGATTCGCGGCGCCCGTCAAGCCAACTCCCCCGAGCACGCAACTAACGGTGCGGGAATCTCCATTGATGCTCGCGAGCCCGCCCCAAATCCGCCGCCGCTTGAGGGTAGGGGTCGTGATGGGGTCTTCCGAAAAGCAAGAGGGAGACGCAGTCACCTGGATTCAAGATAGGACTTCCAGTAGAGGGGAGAGTCAAGCGCTGCAGGGCCGGCATCGGCCGGTCCGGATTTGCTGCGCCCTCACCCCTTGACTCTCCAGCTAAGAGGAGACCATACGGTGAGGTGGCCTCAACCTGCCGTCATGCGCCCATCCAGCTTCACCGCCATCTTGATCGGGCTCTCCTCTGCCCTCAGCGCGGCGGTTCCGGCCCTGGCCCAGATGCCCGGCGGCATGGATCACGGCGGCCACCACGGCATGCCCGGCATGGCTATGCCGGGGACATCCACCCCGGCGGACATGGCTCCGGCCCATGCCGGCCACGCCCACGACATCGGCCAGCCCGGGGTGGGGGCCCTCGGCAAGGCGATCTGGCGCGATCAGGCGGACGAGATCCGGGCCATGGGCCTCTGGCGCAAGTCCTGGTATCCCCAGGCGCCCGTCTATCCCGTGGCCCTGGCGAGCGGCGGTGATCCGAACAGCCTCTCCGGCCTCATCCGCATGAGCCAGACCCAAATCGATGGGATGCGCATGATCGGTGAGGGCCCCACCAGGGAGAACCGCGTCACCTGGTTCCTGGAGGGGATGCTTCAGCACCACGGCGGCGCGCTGATCATGGCCCACGACGCCCTGGTCAAGAGCACCAACCCGACGATTCGGCGCTTTGCCACCGGCGTGATCGTGGCCCAGCGCGCCGAGATCATCCAGTTGCGCCGGATGCTGGCGCTTGAGGGCCTGCGCAAGCCGGAGTACAGCCAGTACGACGCCCTGTTCAGCCTCTGATCACCGATGACCTCAGCCTGAGGCAAAAGGGACCTCCGCCATGACCGCCCCACCGGCCTGTCACCTCCACAGCCATCAGCGCCAGGGCGCTGGCAAAACGGGGAGGGCCAAGGATCCCATCTGCGGCATTGTCGTTCCCAAGGCCACGGCCCTCTCCACCCAGCGCGGCGGTCGCAACTACTACGTCTGCAGCCAGAGCTGCCTGCAGACGTTCCAGAATCCCGACCAAGAGCTGGGCGTCATCCGCAGGCGCGTGGGCTTCGTGGATCGGCGGGGTGCTGGCTCTGTTGCGGGCCGGCGCCTTTGTCGCCTTGGCGGCGGGCGTCAGCCTGGTGTCCTGGGTGCCGCTCCCGGCCCTGCCCTGGATGAGCTGGGGGAAGTGGCTGTTCGCGCTCGCCACCGCCGTGCAGTTCATCGGTGGTTGCTCGTTTGATACGGGCGCTTGGGCTGCCCTGAAGCGCCGCACCCTCAACATGGACGTGCTGATCGCCCTCGGCACCTCCGTCGCCTACTTCTACAGCGTGGTGGTGGTCTTGGCGCCCACCTGGCCACGGTGATCCGCGACGGCATGGAGATGACCGTGCCGGGCGAGAAGATCTCCGTCGATGGGGTGGTACTCAATGGCACTTCCTCGGTGGACGAATCCTTGCGCACCGGTGAATCCCTGCCGGTGGCCAAACAGGCCGGTGCCGAACTGATCGGTGGCACGGTGATTGGGTCGGGACTGCTCCGTTTTCAGGCCAGCCGGGTGGGATCCGACACCTCGCTGGCCCAGATCGTGCGCATCGTGGAAGAGGCCCAGGCCAGCACCGCCAGCGTGCAACGCCTGGCCGATCAGGTCACGGGCTGGTTCGTGCCGGCCGTGGTGCTGATCGCCGTTGCTGCCTTCGCCCTGTAGACCTTGGCGGGGCAGTTCAGCAATGGTCATCTGGCTTTTATCATCGCCGTGCTGGTGATCTCCTGCCCCTGCGCCCTCGGCATCGCCACCCCAGCGGCGCTGATGGTAGGGGTGGGAAAGGGCGCCGAACAGGACATCCTGATCCGCAGCGGCGAGGTGCTGGAGCGGGTGGAGAAGCTCACTACCGTGGTGTTCGACAAAACCGGCACGCTCAACCTTGGGTAAACCGGTACTCACCGATCTGGAGCCCCTGGCGAACCTTTCAGAGCAGGAGGTGCTGCAGCTCGCAGGTTCCCTGGAGCACGGCTCGGAACATCCCCTGGCGGCGGCGATCGCCGATGCCGTTGCCTCGCGCCATCTGGAGATGCTCCCGCTGGAGCAGTTCGAGGCCCAGGGCAAGACCGCCATGCTCCTGGGACGCGGCGATCACATCCTGGAGGTGATCGCCGTGGCCGATACGGTCAGGCCCGAGGCCAGGCAAGCCGTGGCCCTGCTGCAGCGCCGAGGGGTGCGGGTGATCATGCTCAGCGGCGACAACCGCACCACCGCCGAATCCATCGCCCACCAGGTGGGAATCGAGGAAGTGACCGCCGAAGTGCGTCCGGCCGACAAGGCGGGAACAATCAAGGCCCTGCAGCAGGCGGGACAGGTGGTGGCGATGGTGGGCGACGGCGTTAATGATGCTCCGGCCTTGGCTCGGGCCAAGGAGGCCGGCGACATCATCCTGATCCGCAATGATGTGCGTCTGGTGGTGAGTGCCGTCGGGCTATCGGGGGCCACCATGGGCAAGATCCGCCAGAACCTTTTCTGGGCCTTCATCTACAACGGGATCGGCATCCCGATTGCCGCTCTGGGCTGGCTGAACCCGATGATCGCCGGGGCGGCCATGGCCCTCAGTTCGCTGTCGGTGATCCTCAACTCGTCGCTGCTGCGGCGTTACCGAGCGACTTGATCAGGAAGGCGGCGTTGCTGGCTTCCTTCCGCTCCGACTCCCCAGCAACAAACCAATCCCCGAGCCGATCACGAACAGGGTGAGTAGCGCCAGGATCGGCGAGTACCAGGGCTGCAGATTGACGAGGCCGAAGTTGCCGGTGTGCAGCTTCATCAGCCAGAACGCCTCGATCCCCTGGGCCGAGAGGGTGCCGTACAGCGAGCCGGAGAGGGCCGTGAGCAGCAGCGGCAGGGCAGCCAGGGGCACGAGGCTGCGGTGCACCCGTCGCCAGAGGTGGCGCTGGATCATTCCTTCTGCAGCGCTTTGTGCAGCACCTGCTCATTGGCGCAGGGCATCCATAGGGAGCCCATCGCAAACGCGCCCTTGCACTTGAGTTCGGCGGCGCGCTGCTCCGCCTCCTGCTTGGTCTTGAACATGCCCTTCATGTGGGCATCGGCGGATGTGATGGGCAGGAGCGGGCCGAAGGTTGCTGCGGCCACGACAACCAGCAGGGCCCATCGCCGGCATGGCGGGAATTGTCTGGTGTGGCGCCGGTTCATCGGGTGGTCGCCGGGAGGGTCAAAGCAAGAATCAGAGGCAGGAAAAGAAAGGTAAAATCACTTCTCCTTAGAGACGGCCTTTTCATAGACATCGAAGCTTTGGCAGGGCATCCACACCTTACCCATCGCAAAGGCGCCGTTGCACTTCGGCTCCTTGGCTCGCTGTTCCGCTGCGGCCTTGCTCGGGAACATGTCGTACGCCTGGGCGCGGGCGGCGCCGGGGGCCAGGGCAACGCCTGCCGAGAGGAGTAGCGCCAGGAGGCGCCCAATATGGACGTCACATCACCCCGCCAAGTTCAAGAAGCACGCTGGTTGCCAGGCCCCTGCTCCAACAGTCTTTATTGATCAGTGGGCGGGTCGTTCAGCCGGGCAAGAGAGCAGCATTCCCAAGTGCAGCTCACCTTGTGCGCCTGACTGATCGACACTCCAGCCGCACCGCCGCAGGTGCCCTCAGGAGAACCATCCGCCCCACACCTGCAAAGCATGGCCCCAGGTGCCAACGCCAGCAGCTTCTATCAACCGCCATTGGCATGTTCTTAGCCAGGGCCCCTAAGGTTTTCCTCAGGGGTTTTTCTGTATGTACTGGTTGCGAACTAAAGAGCATTCAGTAGTAGCGGCCGGGATATTCACCAGGGTGATCGATACGGCTGATGCGGATTCCAGAAGCTGTGCCCACCTTGGTGAAATCACCACGACTTCGATATGACCCTGATTCAAGCGGAACAAACAATTTTGGTCTCAGAGGCCAACACTCATATACCTTGCCGGAAACAAATGGGTGGAGGTAGTGGCCAAACCATATGGCCGCGCGAACCATATGGGGAAGGCCTCCCCTGGGGACAAGGAGGCCGACTTGGGAGCTGACAAAACGGGCGAAAGGGGAAGGCCCTCGATCAACACCCGCCTGATATCAAGATTAATATGTGTAATAAGTAACTACGACTGAATGCAATGTCGTGTCATCCTGAACAAATATGTCAAGTGATGGATTCGGCGCCGCTAGCAGCCACGAAGACCAATTTGCTCCCGAGATGGAAATGGTCTTGGTGAAGGCACCTGAGACCTGAGCGAGAGAGGCAGAGCCGAGCACCGGGTAGTTCCAAGTCCAAGAGGGGGCCCCATTGTTTTGAATTCCAGGCTTGCTGGCCCCGATCACCGCGATGCCGTCGTTATTCTGACTTCCTTGATTGACGAGGCCAGTCATTTGGATCTCCACGCCACAGACGCGGCATCCTTGCTTGGGGAAAGCGGGGAAACTGTCTAGAAACGACTTGTTTAGACCCGCCTCTCCGTAGGCACGCTGAGCCCACCCTATGCTGCCTGAGCGAGGGGTAGTGAGCTGCATGACGCCAGATCCTGGAGCTACGCTTTTTGAGTAGCTGGATTGCTGAATCACAGCACCATTACTCCTCAATTTTAAACATTGCTCAGGCAATCTTCCCTTTTCCGAGTCAGAACGTTCACCAAGCTCTGCCCCTTGAAGTCTGCTAGGAATGATGTTCGCCTCCTGGCCATGGGCACCCTGGACTCCGGTTAATGTGCCAACCAACCCAGCCAGCACGGCGAGGCGAAGCGCGGCTTTATGGCAGCTTGCGACGTCAACAAGCCTGATGCGCTTGGAAGATTTTTTAACCCCAGGGTAAAAATTCATTGCCTTGCAGATCTTATGTGAACGATTTATTTCTATAGGATAATTATGCGATAAATCGAAGGGCTACACAAATATTCACCAAATCTTGAGAAGCTCTGTAGACACAAAAAAACGCTAGGGGACAACGGAACTGGAGATTCCTGTCTCGGCAATTGGCAAATCAGCCAAACCAAGCGACCGTCTTAATTAGATTTATGCAACAATTGCCATGCT
>CAIZOZ010000336.1 GCA_903934745.1 uncultured cyanobacterium | reverse complement strand
TGCCAGCCACCAGCAAGGCGCCCGAACAATGGAGTGCCAGCGACAAGCTGGCGGCAGTGATCCAGGCAGCAGGGCTCAGCGGCCCCGATCTGGGCGCCTATTGCCGCGAACGGGGCCTGTTCCCCAAGCAGCCAGAGCCCTGGTGTAGGGACGCAGCTGGGCCTGTTCGTTGGCGTTGATCTGCTGGAGCACGGCGATGCCCGCCCAGGTTTGCAGGGGGATCATCAGCAAGAAGCCGATGGCGGCAAAGCAGACCAGCCGGCGGATCACCGTGAGATGGACGGGTTCTGCCTGGCTGTCATTGAAGATGTCAGCAAGCAGGAGCAAGGCCACCGCCAACAGCGGAAAACTGACGCCACCGCGCAGACTGCCGCAGACCCGCTCGATCCAGGCGGGTTCCAACAACCTCAACGGCAGTGCTGCCGCCAGCACGGTGACGGCATCAATGCCGAGCAGCGCCGTGGCGATCCAGAAGAGCGCCACGATGGAATCATCGACCTGGGAGCGATAACTCGGCGCCATGGAATGAAGGCAAGCAAAATTGCAGGAAGAATGCGGAAGGCCAGGGCGGCAAGCCTGGGCCTTGGTTGTCGGCACTTGAGCCTGGGCCGCGCCATAAAAATGACCAACTCAATCACTGGGATCGAGTTGGTCAGCGGGGGGGAATTTAAGTGTGCCAAATATTAAATGAGTTCCTTGACCGGAAAACAGTGCAGTTACTCACGCTTTGGCTGAAGCCTTGATGCGCTTGCGCATTGCGCGCGAAAAACCGAACGCCGCACCGGCTCCAAGCAGGGGTAGGGGGCCGGGGACAGAGGAAGAAGTGGCGGCAGTGGTGGTGAAAATTGAACTGCTTACTATGGAAACGTCGTTGTTTACGTTAGTGTCAGAGTATTGGATCCGCGCTTCAACAGTCGTGCCGACTCCAAGCCCTGCTGGAATGCCGAATTTAAGTGTACTAGATGAAAAGTTTAGGGAACTAACGCTCGTGTTCAGGGGGACATATCCGAAAGGCGCTGACGCAGCAGTAGCTGTAAACCCAAAATTGCCATTGATAACTAAACTTCCAAGGCCCGTAAGCGTTGAGCTAATACCATTGCCGCCTAGGATAATGTTGTCGAGAGTGACAGGAGTGCCGGAGTAATTGGATACTGAAAATAGTACGCGTACGTGTTGATAAGGATTAGTGAGTGAAGAGCTAGTGCCGGTGAAGGTGCCTGTTCCTCGGGTGGGGGTTGATGCCGTTGTGGGATCAAACGTCGTGCAGACACTGTCTCCACCAATGCAAGCTGCCCGCGCTTCCGGGGCACTCAAAGCTACGGCTCCAATCGCCACGCCCAAAAGAGCTCCTTTCAGCGTGAGCAAACCGAAAAATGCCATATAACGCAGTTTATTCGCATCAGCGTATCCCTTGCTTCGACTTCAATGGGCAGCTACGGGGGCAATTTTAGTTTAACCTTAAGATTTGACCCGGGCAGCGTCTGCGCCGCTCTCTATTGGTCCAGGTGATGTCCTTCAGCCTGTCCCTAGGGCTTGAGGCACATGGTCGCCGGGCGCCTTGCTGTTGAGCCAGGCGGACGCTCACCGTTCAGCTGCAGCCCAGTGCTCAGCGGAAACCAGTGCTCAGCGGAAGCCCACCGTTCAGCGGAAACCCACCGAGGCCTGCCAGACAAACGCCAGCAGCAGGAAGAACAGGGGAATGATCGGCAGGATGTCCACCAGGGGGCCGAAGGCCTGATACGCCTCAGGCAGCTGGGCGAGGGCGGTGCTGTGGGAAGCGAGACCGGCCAGCAGGAGGTGCGCCATGGGGAGATTCTGGGCTCTTGGAGCGGCCCGGTGCGGTGGATGGAAGTTACCACTTGCGGGCCGCCGTTGAAGCCGATCCCCCGGGAGCGACATCCTCTGCAAAACACCCGGCGGCGCTGAGCCGGGCCCTGGCGCTGGCGCTGGCCCTGGCTGTAGTGCCGCGATGCAGGCTTGGGCTTGCACAGGTCCCCTGGGGGGCTCAGCTGGCGTGGCGGCTCAACTGGCGTGGCGGCTCAGCCAGGCATGGAAGTCTTCTGGCCCCTGAAAATCGAGCAGGGCCTCGGCCAGGGCTTCGAGATCGCTGAGGGGCAGCGCCTGGAGGCGGGATTGCTGGGCAGAGCTGAGGCTGCCGCAGCGGCGCTGGAGCTGGCGCAGGATGAGGGCAGCGGCTTCGGCTTGGCGGCCTTGTCGCTGGCCTTCTTGCTGGCCTTGCAGCAGACCCAGCTGACGCCCCTCGTCAAGGCCCAGCCCGAAAATCTCGCGGTAGGCGACGCTGCTGGTGAAGTCGTCGACGGTGATCCCACCCATGGCGCAGATCTCGGGAACGGTGCGGCCGCTGAAGCGTGACAGCAATATAGCGGCGATTACATCATCGAGCTCGGCTCCCAGACTGGTGCCGGCGGCCTCGGCTCGGATCGAGGCCGAACAGTCGCGCAGCTGCTCTTCCGGCAGCAGCAGCATCCCAAGCGCCCTCTGCAGGGGTGGCGCCTCTGGCGGTAAGCGCTCGGCTGCCAATTCAATCCACACCACCCGCCTCTCCACAAAATCCCGCACCGACGTGGGATCGCCGAAATTGAGCTCCCGTGACGGGCAGATCACCACCACCTGCCAGTGGCGGATCGCGCGGCCCTGGCGATCCTGCTGCTGCAGCAACCGCGCCGTTTCGGCATTCAGGCGCAGCAGGAAGCCTGGATCAGCCGCCATCTGGGCTTCAAGAATCAAGGCCGGCAGCTCCGGTTGATCGGCTGGTGGCAGAAAGAGACCATCGAGCCGGTATTCCCTTTCCTTGAGCACCGGCGCGCTGAACACATAGCCCTCCATCCGCGGCAGCAACCCCGCCACCAGTGGCTGTAGCCGTTCGGCGTGCTGCTGGAACAGCCAATAAAAAAAGCTTGTCGCTGGCGACCACCGCGCTGGGTTGCTTCTGGAGTGCAGCCGGGGCTGGCTGGTTGCGCCGACGATGCCACGCTCAGATGGTGGTTGCCCAGGTGTGGGCCGCCGGGGAGTCGGGCTCCCAGGGAGCGAAATGCTCTGAAAAACAACCCTCGCCGATCGCCTGGCCCATGGCCGTGGTGAAGCGCAGCAGGGTGGTGAGGTTGTGCAGGCTCAGCAGGGTGCGGCCCAGCAGCTCCTGGCTGCGGATCAGATGGTGCAGATAGGCGCGGCTATGCAGCCGGCAGGCCAGGCAGGGGCAGCCGGCGTCGAGGGGCGTGTGGTCGTGGCGGAAGCGAGCGTTGCGCAGGTTCCAGCGCTCCCCCCCCACCAGCGCCGTGCCATGGCGACCCAGCCGTGTGGGCAGCACGCAGTCGAACAGGTCAAAACCCTGGGCCACGGCGATCGCCAGCTCCCGCAGGCTGCCCACCCCCATCAAATAGTGGGGTTTGGCCTCCGGCAGCAGCGGGCCCAGCTCACGCACGATGCGGTGCATCTCCTCCACCGGTTCGCCCACGCTCACGCCGCCCACGGCAATGCCGGGCAGGTCCAGGGCCGCCACCACCTGGGCCGATTCGCGGCGCAGCTGGGGGAAGCAGCCCCCCTGCACGATGCCGAACAGGGCCTGATCCGGCTTGTTGTGCACCGCCAGGCAGCGCTCCAGCCAGGCGTGGGTGCGGCGGCTGGCGATCGCCACCTCGCTTTCGCTGGCGGGGTAGGGCGGGCATTGATCGAAGGCCATCGCCACATCGGCGCCCAGGGCCATCTGGATCGCCATCGAGCGCTCGGGGCTGAGCGTGATGCGGGCGCCATCGCGGGGGGAGCGAAACACAACGCCGTCATCGTCGATGCGGTTGATCGCCCCGAGGCTGAACACCTGGAAGCCGCC
>CAIZOZ010000335.1 GCA_903934745.1 uncultured cyanobacterium | reverse complement strand
TCGGCCACTTCGTGGCGCCCCTGGATGAGGCGCTGGTGCAGGTGGCCCTGGATTGCTCCGGCCGGCCCCACCTTTCCTATGGGCTGACGATCCCGGCCCAGCGCATCGGCAGCTACGACACCGAGCTGGTCCGGGAGTTCTTCGTGGCGGTGGTCAACAACTCCGGCCTCACCCTGCACATCCGCCAGCTCGATGGCGTCAACTCGCACCACATCGTTGAGGCCTGCTTCAAGGCCTTCGCCCGCGCCCTGCGGCTGGCGGTGGAGATCGATCCCCGCCGGGCCGGAGCCGTGCCCAGCAGCAAAGGGGTGCTGGAGCGGGCGGGAGGCTGAAGGGGGGAGGCAAGGGCCGGGAGCCCTTGCTGCCACCGGGCCTGAGGGCCGGCCGGCATCGCCTTGCGGCAGGCCCTTGAGCCTCCGGCATTCCCTGGCCGGCAGACGGAGTGAACGCAATGCAAATTCCGCAGCAGCGGCGGCAGATCAGGCCATTACGGTGAATTCCGATCCCGAGGCCGCACCATGAAAGGCGCCATCGTTCTGACCACCGCAGCGGCTGCAGCGGCTGCAGCCTTGACCCTGCTGGCCGCCCCAGTCAGGGCCACCCAGGTCCAACCCTGCCCGGAAACCCTCAACGCCCCCTGCGAACGGCCCCTGCCTCCGCCCTGCACGCCGCTGGAGCAGCCCTGCCAGCACTGAGGCCCGCCCAGGCCCCGGACCGCGGCTTAACTTCGCCATCCGAACAACACCAGCCCAGACCAATGGGCCTGCAATCGCCCCCCTTCACACTCCGTTACGCAATGATGGGGAAGCCGTGACATCACGGCCCCTCCTCCGCTGAGCGCCCCGATGACCGTTGCCCCCAGCCCCGTCTCCCCCCAGGCAGGTGACTACGACCGCGCCGACTGGGCCAGTGGCTTTCGCAACGTGGGGGTGGAGCTCAGCGATGTAGCGATCCAGGCCAGCCACGGCACGATCCCATCCGAGCTGCAAGGCACCCTCTACCGCAACGGCCCCGGCCGGCTGGAGCGCGGTGGCCACTGGGTACATCACCCGTTTGATGGCGACGGCATGATCACCGCCCTGCGCTTCGAGGACGGCGGCGTGCGGCTCAGCAACCGTTTCATCCGCACCGAAGGCTGGCTGGCCGAAGAAAAGGCCGGCAAGCCCCTCTATCGAGGCGTCTTCGGCACCCAGAAGCCCGGCGGCCCGTTGGCCAACGCCTTTGACCTGCGCCTCAAGAACATCGCCAACACCCATGTGGTGCGCCTCGGCGATGACCTGCTGGCCCTGTGGGAGGCCAGCTCCCCCCACGCCCTCGACCCCGACAGCCTCGAAACGCGGGGCCTCACCCTGCTCGATGGCGTGCTCAAGCCGGGTGAGGCCTTCAGCGCCCATCCCCGCTTCGATCCCGGCCACCACGGTCAGGAGCGAATGGTCACCTTCGGCGTCAAGACCGGGCCGCGCAGCACCGTGCGGCTGCTGGAGTTCGCGGTGGCGGACGACCCGGCCACTGGCGTCAAGGCCGGCCAGCTGCTGAGCGAGCGCTCCGACAGCTTCAAGGGCTTCGCCTTCCTGCACGACTTCGCGATCACCCCCAATTGGGCGGTGTTCCTGCAGAACGCCATCGCCTTCAACCCCCTGCCCTTCGTGCTGGGCCAGAAGGGTGCCGCCCAGTGCCTGGCCTCCAAGCCCGGCGGCCAGGCCCAGTTCTGGCTGGTGCCGCGCGATTCCGGCGCCTATGCCGGCCAGGAGCCGCGGATCATTCCAGCCCCGGAAGGCTTCGTGTTTCACCATGTCAACGCCTGGGAGGAGCGCGATGAACTGGTGCTCACCAGCATCTTCTACGCCGATTTCCCCACGATCGGCCCGGACATGGACTTCCGCGCCATCGATTTCAACCAGATCCCCGAAGGATTGCTGGAGCGCTGCACGATCGACCTCACCAGCGGCTCGGTGCAGAGCGAGCGCCTCAGCGAGCGCTGCTGCGAGTTCGCCATGGTCAATCCCGCCTGCCAAGGGCTGGCCAGCCGCTACGCCTGGATGGCGGTGGCGGAACGGGAAACCGGCAACGACCCCCTGCAGGCGCTCAAGAAGCTGGATCTGGTCACGGGGGAACAACAGGTGTGGAGCGCCGCCCCCCGCGGCTTCGTCAGCGAACCGGTGATGGTGCCCCGGCCCGCAACTGCCGGTGCCCCGGCCCCCGCCGAGGACGACGGCTGGGTGCTGTGTGTCATCTGGAATGGCGCCCGCTGCGCCTCCGACCTGGTGATTCTCGATGCCGCCTCGATGGCCGAGGTGGCGGTGCTGGAGCTGCCGCTGGCGATTCCCTATGGGCTGCACGGGAGTTTCGTGGAGGGGTGAGGCGATTGGGGTGAGCTCCCGAGGTTCCGCAGCGCCTGATCGGCCGGAGCCCCATACGATGCCGTCTTCAGATAACGGCATCATTGTGCGCACGATCGTCGCCCTGCCTGAGGCGGAGCGCGCCCAGCTCGATGCCCTCTGCCGCCAGCGGGGGCTGTCGCGGGCGGAAGCGCTGCGGCAGGAGTGCGGCGAGCGCTAATGCTGCTGCTCGACACCAACATCCTGATCGACGTGCTGCGCGGCGAATCCATCGCCCTGGCCTGGCTGGAACAGCAACAGCGGCCCCACATCAGTCTGATCAGCTGGATCGAGCTGCTGGTGGGCTGCCGCGAAGGCGAAAGCGGCCCCGTGGAGGCCTGGCTGGACACCTTTCCACGCCTGCCGATCGCCGACGCGATCATCCTGGCCACCGCCCGCTGCTCCGATCTCAGCCTGGCCACCCGCAACAGCCGCGATTTCCCGCTGGCGCTGGGCGGTGTGCTGCATCCTTACGCGCTCTAAGGGCGGTCCCCCCTGCAAGGACCAGCGGCCGATCC
>CAIZOZ010000334.1 GCA_903934745.1 uncultured cyanobacterium | reverse complement strand
GGCACCGATCGAGCCGATTTGATGAGCGTCTTGTCTGCTATTGCCGATTGGTGCCGGCGGCATGGCCTGCTGGCTACGGCTGTGGTGGTCAGCTTCGTCTTTGCCTGCCGATCCCTGACCTTGATCGGCGCCACAAGTCTGTGGAGTGATGAGCTGAGCACGGCCTACAAGGTGTATGAGCTTTCGTTTCCTTCCCTGCTCGCCTATCTGCGCTCGGATTCCCATCCGCCGCTGTATTACTCCATCCTCTGGTTGCTCGGGCAGCATCTCGACCAGACCTCCTTTCTGCTGCGCTTCGTCTCCTGGCTGGCTTACGGCTGCGGCGGCTTGGTGATGAGCATCCAGGCCTTTCAGTTGGCCGGTGCGGCGCGGTTGCGCAGGCCGGAGCGGGCTCTCGCGCTGGCTCTGCTGCTGGCATTCACCACACCGTTCCCGGTGCGCTTTTCGATCGAGGCCAAGGGCTATGCCCTGGTGGTGGCATTGCTCGCCCTGGCCTTGTGGTGCCGCCAGCGCATCGTTCTCGCCGATGGATCGCCGCGGCTGCCCGCGCTGGGCGGGTACGTGTTGTCGCTCGCGCTGGCGGCGGGTACCCACTACTACGGCCTGCTCTATGCGGTAGCGCTCGTTCTCGTGGATGGCTGGGAGGCGATCCGCCTCAACACCGCGGACGCTCATCTTCGGCGCGCACTCTGTGGTGGTGGTGTGCTGGCGATCATGCCTGTGGCCACCTGGGTCCTGGTTGGCGTCGACCGAGGCGATGCCCGTCGGGCGACCTCGTGGATCGGCCCTCCTGATTTCGCGCTGCTGGAGGATGTGCTGGTCCGGTATCTGGGGCCCTACCCGCTGCCGAAGCTGCTTGCCCTGTTGCTGCTGCTGACGTGGCTGCTGCGATCGCGCCGATTGCAGGGCCAGGCCGCTTCGCTTCCCATGGCCATGGCAGGGAATCCCCCGCCGGCTCTGTTCTGGCTCGATGCCAGCGGTCTTCTGGCCGGCCTGCTGATGACTGCTCTTGTGGTGGCTGTCTCGTTCTGGAAGCCGATCGCGTTCTCCCGTTACTTCATCGTTCTTCTCCCTGCCCTCGTCGTCTGGCTCAGTTGTCAGTTGGCCAGACTGGAACCCCGCGGCCCCAGGGTCCAGCGGGCGATCTGCATCGTTCTGGCCGTGTGGGTCCTCAGCAGCTGGACGGACTCCTTCATCGGTCTGACCCGGGCCGGTCCCCAGGTGGGGCCGCGGGAGAGTTCCAACTTCCGGGCCGTCTCCCTGGCCGCTGCGCCGTTCCAGCTGCGCTACGGGCTCGCCGACAGGCAACTTGACCACATCGGACCGTCTGTTGGCCGTTGAGGCCCTGCTGCCCGCCGGCCGTGATCCCTGGCGCAGTCCCCGTGACCTGGACAGCGGTGCGCTGATCGATACCCGAGCGGCACGTCTACCGGAAACCTTCGTCGTTGCTGCCACCGGGGGAGATCGCCTCCTGGAGCGCAAGTTCGCCCCTCTCGTTGCCAGGCTCAGGGATCGGGGCTTTTCCTGTCGCGATCTCCCTGTCGACCAGCCCCTGGTGCGCGTTCTGGCCTGCCGTTGGCCGGGTACGGTGATATGGCCCCAGCCAGCCTCCGCCGGGGTTGGGGAGAGGGACGCACAAGGCATGCCTGCGCCCCCATGACCGGATCCCACCGGCAGAAGGGGCGGCGCCACCGTGCTGCTGCCCGGCGTTCCATCTGCTCTCCTTAACCCGCTGGCCGGGACGGCTCACCCGTATCGCCGGGCGCTTGTGGTCGGTGCAGTGCCCGATCTGCTGCGCCACCAGCTC
>CAIZOZ010000333.1 GCA_903934745.1 uncultured cyanobacterium | reverse complement strand
CGCCCATCTCGCCGCTCTGCGCTGCTGGCTGCGGCGCAGCGGCTGGCCCTTGCTCGCCGACCCGCTCTCGGGCCTGCGCGGCCTGGCGGATCTGCCGCTGGTGGGTGCCTATGACCTGATCCTGGAGGCTCCGCCGCCGGAGCTGGCGGTGGGCCAGCTGTTGCGATTGGGTTCCCTGCCCGCCAGTCGCCGTCTGCAGCACTGGCTGCTGACCCTGGGGGGCGTTCAGGTGCTGGTGAGCCAGGGCGATCGCCGTTGCCTGGATCCCCTCGGCACCGTGCCCCCGGAGCGGCAGTGGAGCGCTGGCCTGGCCCGCTGGCTGGCGGCTGTGCCGGCCCTGAACGAAGACGCCGCCCCGGTGGCCGCCTGCCTGGCCCACCAGAAGCGCTGGCGCCAGGCTGACGCGGCCGTGCAGCGCCTGCTGGATCAGCACCTCGATCACCCCACCCAGCTGGGGGAGATCTGGCTGGCCCGCAGCTTGAGCCGGTTGTTGCCAGCGGAGCTGCCGTTGATGCTGGCCAGCAGCAGTCCGGTGCGGGACTGGGAAAGTTTTGCCGATCCGGCGGCGCCGCATCGCCTGATCCATGGCTTCCGCGGCGCCTCAGGTATCGATGGCACCTTGTCGATGGCCTGTGGACTGGCCGAGGCCCATGGGCAGCTGCTGCTGGTGACAGGGGATCTGGCCCTGCTGCACGATGCCAATGGCTGGCTCTGGCAGCGGCAGCTGCGCGGACGGCTGACCGTGCTGTTGATCGAGAACGGCGGTGGCGGCATCTTCGAGCAGTTGCCGATTCGCACCGAACCGGCGGCGGCCCTGGATTTCGACCGGCTGTTCGCCATGCCCCAATCCCTCGACCAGCTGGCCCTGGCCGCCGCCTATGGCGTCGCCGGCCGCCGCGTGGCAGGGCCCGAGCACTTAGTGGCGGCTCTGGACTGGGCCCTGGCCCAACCGCTGGCGCTGCTGGAGGTGCGCACCGATCGCCGCGCCGATGCCGAGCTGCGACGGGGCCTGCGCACAATGGCGTGCCGGCAGCTCCTGCTTCCATGACCCCCACCAGCGCCCGTTCCCGCAGCAGCTCGGGTGAGCCGCCCGAGCCGATCGGGGCGGTGAGCTGGCAGAGCGTGGGTCACTACCAGGACATTCGCTTCGAGCGCAGCAACGAAGGCATCGCCCGGATCACGATCAATCGCCCCGAAAAGCGCAATGCCTTCCGGCCGCGCACCGTGCAGGAGCTCTGCGACGCCTTCACCAGGGTGCGCGAGGACACGGCCATCGGCGTGGTGCTGTTCACCGGGGCGGGCCCCGCCGCCGATGGCGCCTGGGCCTTTTGTGCCGGCGGCGATCAGAGCGTGCGTGGCGATGGCGGCTATGTGGATGAAGACGGCCTGCCGCGGCTGAATGTGCTGGACCTGCAGCGCCTGATCCGCAGCCTGCCGAAGGTGGTGATCGCCCTGGTGGCGGGCTATGCCATCGGTGGCGGCCAGGTGCTGCATCTGCTCTGTGATCTCAGCCTGGCGGCGGAGAATGCCGTCTTTGGCCAGACCGGCCCCCGGGTCGGCAGCTTCGATGGCGGCTTCGGCGCCGGCTATCTGGCCCGGGTGGTGGGCCAACGCAAGGCGCGCGAGATCTGGTTCCTCTGCCGCCGCTACAACGCCGACGAGGCCCTGGCCATGGGACTGGTCAACCAGGTGGTGCCGCTGGAGCAGCTGGAGGCCGAGGGGGTGAGCTGGGCCCGGGAGATTCTGGGCCACAGCCCCACGGCGATTCGCTGCCTCAAGGCGGCCTTCAACGCCGAAACCGATGGGCTGGCCGGCCTGCAGGAGCTGGCGGGTCAGGCCACCCATCTCTTTTACCGAACGGCGGAGGGCCAGGAAGGCCGCAACGCCTTTCTGGAAAAACGCGACCCCGACTTCTCAGCGTCGCCATGGCTGCCGTGAATCGGCTGCCGTGAATCGGCTGCCGTGAACTGGCTGCCGTGAACCGGCTGCTGTAAGGCTGATTAACCTCGCCTTGTTGTTTCCGTGATCGCCGGGTCCGTGATCCTCAGGCCCGCCGCTGGGACCCCTGGTCGCTGCCGCAGCGCTGGCCTGCTGCTGGCCGCAGCGTTCCAGCTCTGGGCTGGGGCCGGTTCGGCCCAGGCGTTGCCCACGGCAGCGGGCCGCCTGGTGCCGCCCGAATCGTTCACGGTCACCCAACCAACGGCCGCCAGCCGCCTCGGGCCCACCCTGCAGTTGCCCGCGCCGCGACCGGTCGATCTGCCGATCGTGCCCGGCCCCCTGAAGTGGCCAGGCGAGGCCCCAGCCCAGCCCGCCGCTGCTTCCCCTGCACCGCCGGCGCGCCAGCTGGTGCTCGATCGCCAGCGCCGGCTGCTGCTGGTGCTGGACAACGGCCAGGAACGCCATCGCTATGCGGTGGCGGTGGGCATGCCGGGCTGGGAGACTCCGGTCGGCAAGTTCCAGGTGCTGGAAAAGACCAGCCAGCCGGTCTGGGAACATCCGGCCACTGGCGTCAGGATCAAGCCCGGCCCCGACAATCCCCTCGGCAGCCGCTGGATCGGTTTCCATCGCGATTGCCGCGGCCGCAAGGGTTTCAACGGGCTGGAGCACCTGGAGCTGAAGGGCTGTGTGATCGCCGGTTTCCACGGCACGCCAAACCGCGCCAGCATCGGGCGGGCCGTTTCCCATGGCTGTGTGCGCCTGTATGAAGAAAACGTGCAGGAATTGTTTGATCTGGTGCAGATCGGCACACCGGTGACCGTGCTGCCCTGAGCCAGGACGGCCGCTGATGTGACCCGTAGAGTTGCGCCCGCCAGACCACCGCGCCCTACGGCGCCTGAACCCCATGCGGATCCTGTTCGCCGCGGCCGAATGCGCCCCGATGATCAAGGTGGGGGGGATGGGTGACGTGGTGGGTTCGCTGCCACCGGCCCTGGCCGCCCTCGGCCACGACGTGCGCCTGATCCTGCCGGGCTACGGCAAACTCTGGAGCCGCCTGCAGATTCCGGCCGAACCGCTGTGGCGCGGCCACACGATGGGCACCGACTTCTCGATCTTCGAGACGCGCCACCCCAGCAATGGACTGCCGATTTATCTGGTCGGCCATCCCGTTTTTGATCCGGAACGCATCTACGGCGGTGAAGATGAAGATTGGCGCTTCACCTTCTTCGCCAGTGCCACGGCGGAATTCGCCTGGAATGTCTGGAAGCCCCAGGTGCTGCATTGCCATGACTGGCACACCGGCATGATCCCGGTGTGGATGCACCAGGACCCGGAGATCAGCACCGTGTTCACGATCCACAACCTCAAATATCAGGGTCCCTGGCGCTGGAAACTGGATCGCATCACCTGGTGTCCTTGGTATATGCAAGGCGATCACACGATGGCGGCGGCCCTGCTCTATGCCGATGGGGTCAATGCGGTATCACCCACCTATGCCGCCGAAATTCGGACGGCGGAATATGGCGAACGGCTGGAGGGCTTGCTCAATTACATCAGCGGCAAGCTGCGCGGCATTCTCAATGGCATCGACACCGAAGACTGGAACCCGGCCACCGATCAGACCCTGCCCGCCACCTTCAGTGCCACGGACCTGAGCGGTAAAGCCGTGAACAAGCGGGCCCTGCAGGAGCGCATGGGTCTCACAGTGAACCCCGACACCTACCTGATGGGCATGGTGAGCCGATTGGTGGATCAGAAGGGGGTGGACCTGCTGCTGCAAGTGGCGGACCGCGTGCTGGCCTACACCGACAGCCAGATTGTGGTGCTGGGCACCGGTGATCGCGGCTATGAATCGGGGTTGTGGCAGTTGGCGGCGCGCCATCCCGGCCGCTTCGCCGTCTTCCTTACCTACGACGACGCCCTGTCACGGCTGATCTATGCCGGCACCGATGCCTTCCTGATGCCGAGTCGCTTTGAGCCCTGCGGCATCAGCCAGTTGCTGGCGATGCGCTACGGCTCGATTCCGGTGGTGCGCAAGGTGGGTGGGCTGGTGGATACGGTGCCGCCCCACAATCCCCGCGCCCACACCGGCAGCGGCTTCTGCTTCGATCGCTATGAGCCGGTGGACTTCTACACCACGATCGTGCGCTCCTGGGAGGCCTATCGCCATGCCGACAGCTGGCGCGAACTGCAGGGTCGGGCGATGGACCAGAACTACAGCTGGGAGCGCTCGGCGCGGGAGTACGAGGCGATGTACAGCGAGGTCTGCGGCGTGAAGATGCCGAGCCCGGATGCCGCCCAGGTGGAGCGCTTCTCCCAGGGTCAGGGGGCCGATCCGAGCCTGCACAGCGACGCCGAACGGGAGGCGGCGGTGGCGTCCTCCGACGCGGTCCGTCGGGCCCAGCCCCAGCCCAAGTCCCGCAACCCCCTGGCCCAGTTGTTGCGCCGTGGTGACGGCTGAACCGCCGGATCGCCCCCGCTCAACCGATCTGCCGGCGACCTACCAGAACCCCTGGGGCCTGCTTGGCCAGGATCTCAGGGCGGTGGTCGCCGATCTTGGCCTGCAGCTGCGGGCCCTGTGGCGCCGCAACCGCGAGGGGGAGCTGTCGGTGCCGGCCTTCTGGCCCCGGCCCCTGCAGGCGCTGTTCTGGCCCCTGTTGCTGGCCCTGCTGCTGGCCTTGCCCTGGATCGGCTGGCGGCTGCTGAGCCACGGCCCTGGGTCGGCCGCCGCGCCTGGGCCGCAACGGCCCTTGCCGCCGGCCGAGCTGCTGCAGCCAGCTCCGCCGCAGGCACCGCAGGGCAGCACGGCCAGGGTTTCGCTCGGCGTCGGAGCGCCACCAGCCGCCGATCTCGGCGCTGCCGCGCCGCAAGCGGTGTCACCACCGGCGGTGTCGCCGCAAGCTGTGTCATTGCAAGCAGTTTCACCGCAAGCAGCAGCGATGCTGCCGGGCGAACGGGCGGCCACAGCCGCACCGCTGGCGCTGGATCCCCTGCTGCAGCTGCTCGCCGAGGCCGATCCCGGCCCTTGG
>CAIZOZ010000332.1 GCA_903934745.1 uncultured cyanobacterium | reverse complement strand
TCCTGGCCCTGGCCCGCATCGCCAGCTCAGAAGGCGGCAAGATCTACAAAGGCACCACCTGCGGCGGCGCGAACAGCTTCGAGGTGCGCTCGATGTTCTGCGTCTCCTCCATCAACGTCTCGCTCATCCAGAAGGCCGACATTGATCGCTTCTGTGTACTCGGCCTGCGCAAAGATCAGGTAGAGAAAAGTGTGTGGCTTGACTTCGAACGCGAGATTGCATCGGTCGCCACGATCGATCACGGCAGGGCGTTGATCCATCGCACCCTCCATCATCTGCCCGTGATCATTGACAACGCACGCGTCCTGGCGCAGGCCCTTGGCCGCCGCTTTGGCCAGCGTTTTGGGGACCAGCACGGCACCCTGCTGGCCGGGGCCTGGAGCCTGGAGGCAGGCGGCGGCGGACAGCTCGACCTGGTCATGGCCGATCAGTGGCTGGACCAGATGGACTGGCAGCACCAGCAGCCTGATCACTCAGAGGCCGATGAGATCAAGTGCCGCGACACCATCCTCCAGCAGATCGTGCGGCACGACGTCGGCTCAGAAGCCTCCTTCGGTGAGATGGTCCGCTGCATCGCCTTGCAGGAGTCGCTGGCCGATACCCTCTGGGACCGGCTGGTGCCCGTGCTCGGCCGCTACGGCATGCGGGTGTTCAGAGCTGGTCAGCCCCTGCCGGAGGGTGAGCGCGCCGAGGGGCATTTCCTGGCGGTCGCCAACGCCAACGCCCAGCTCGACCACGTGCTCCGCCACACCCCCTGGAGCGGTGGTGCCCACCGCGCAGCGCTCCGTCGGATTACTGGTGCGTATCCGCCCAAAGGCTCCATCCACTTCTGCGGCGTGGGCACCAAGCGCTGCGTGATGGTGCCCATCAACGCTGATGACCTCAACTGAGCGCTCGCCAGCGCGACGGCACTTCCCAAGGGCTCGTCAGCGGCGTTGAGCGTTCGATCTCACACGCCGTTAGGAGGCGGGCGTGGATCCGTTAAGCCGAAAAGCCTTGCGCCAGAAGGCTTTTCGGGCAATCTAACGATCTAACACTAACGCCAGCCGAGACACCCCTTAATACGCGTAGCGCGCGTGTGCGCACAGGAGAGACCCCCTCATATATATATCTATATCTGAATGAATGTTTGTTTGTTAGAGGGGTGGTCAGATCGTAGTGGTGGCCTGGGTTTTCGATCTAACAGTCGACCGTTGGATCCGCGTTAGATCGTTAGACCTTGCCGTCGAAGCCGGGTCGGATGCCCTGCTTTTGCGCCGACCTGGACGCTGGCGTCACCGCAGCGGTCGCCAGCGCCCCTGCAGGCCCCTGAACTGCGGCTAGCGTGAACAAGGCGGTGCAGGCGGCCTCCATGGCCTTCCATGGCCTCCCGGGGTGTCCTGATGGACCATGCCAAGCCGGAATGCACTGAGCTTTGCTGAAATGACGCATCACGACCTGCCCTTTGACTGCCTGGCCGCAGGCCAGCAGTTCGCTGTTGACCTGCCGCGTGAGCTGGTGATCCAGCTCGCCAGGGCCTACATCCGAGACAACCCCGGCTCGGGCTTTGGCTTCATGAGAGAAGACGGCAAAACCACCTGCATCCGGATGGCCTGACCGCGTGGCAGTCCACTGCCCCACCACCTGGCTCAGACCCATTCCCGGCCTTTGGCGGGATGAGGCAGCCCATCTCTACTGGCTCGGCGAACACCTGTTTCCGGTGTCGATCACCGGCGTGCTGGCCCATGGCCTGAGCGAGACCGCCAAACGCTCGATCGAGGCCAAGCGGCCGATCTGGGAGCCCCGCGGCACCACCGTGCATGCCGCCATGGAGCGCTACAGCGAGGCCCGTTTCCTGGTGGGCAGGAGTGCTGCCGAGGCCCTGCTGGATGTGGAGCAGCTGCCGGGCCATCACCCGTACCGGGACTGGATCCTGCCGTTACTGCAGCTGCCGCTCTGGGAGGAGGTGCAGGTGATCGCCAGCGAACGGCTCAGTTGCTGCCTTACCCGCAACGTGGCCGGGGCCTTCGATGGCGCCTATGTCTCACCGGCTTTGAGCGAGCGGCGGGAGCGGGAGGTACGGGTGCTCTACGACCTCAAGACCCTCTCGGCCCACGGCCGGCCCTATTCCACCGCCGCCCAGCTCGGGGGCTACATGGTGCTGGAGGCCGCCCAGGGGAACCACTATGAGCTGGGCCAGACGATCTGGAGCAAGCCTGGCGAGGCCTTCTGCAGCAGCTTCTACAGCCGTGAGCAGTGCCTGGCGGCCTGGGCCGCAGCCTGGAGCCGCTACTGCCAGGCCCGCAGACCCTTCTAAGGACCATGACCACTGCGAGCTGACTCGATACGCTGGCTAGCAGCTGCTGGCCGCTAGGCTGAGAAGGCTCGGGATCATCCGGGCAACTGTTCTGTTGTTCCTCGATGGCGGACCTCCTGCTTGCTGCTGCCCCCTCAGCGCCAACCGCGACCGCGGAGCCTGGAGCTGATCTCGACGCCCTGCTGGACGCGATCACCGCGATCAAGGCGCAGCAGAAGGAGCTGGAGCAGCAGCTCGAGCCGCTGCTGGAGGCCCTCAACACGGCGATGGCCACCGGCGAGCTGGATCCGTCCTTCTCCCACAACGACTGGGCCTTCTGCCACAGCCCAGGCCGGCTGACCTACGACTTCCCGGCGGCGGTGCACCAGATCGAGAAGCAGCTCAAGGCCGCTAAGGAAGCTGCGATCCAGCAGGGCAGCGCCACCGAGAAGCGCGGCAACCCCTTCTGGACCATCCGCCCCCCGAAGACCCAGCCCCTGCCGTTCTGATCTGATGCCGCAGCGTGCCCATGCCCTGCCTTCCGCCGATCCAGTGGAGGAGCTGCGCGCTGCGGCCAGCGCGGAGGACGACAACGGCCAGCCGATCTACGAGCCCACCGATCCGGCAAGGCCAATCGGGCATGCCAATCCACCCCGCCGCGCCAGGGGGAAAAAGGTCCAGCCGCCGCCACGCCCCTCGAGACTGGAGGTGGAGCGGCGCATCGCCGAGTCCCAGCTATGGATCGCGCAGCGGATTCCGCTGGTGCTGATCTTCGAAAAAGCTCGTGAAAGCTGGGGGGTGACCAACACCCAGACGATCAACCGCTACCTCAACCTCGCCCGCGAACGGATGGTGGAGGAGCTGATCTCCGACCGGCGCCGCCACCAGGCCGAGCAGATTTTTGCCATCAACGAGTGCGCTCGCCGGGCGATGGACGCCGAGCAGTTTTCCGCCGCCGTCGGCGCCTTCCGGGTGATTGCTGAGATCGGCGGCCTGCTGCGGGCCCCCATCAAGCCCTCCGAGGCCAAGAGCTGATGGGTCGCATCGCTTCCACCGCAAGGGCCATGGCCACGGCAGCTGCTGATGGTGGCTTGCTGCTTGCCCCTGCCACCGACCTCTGGTGCGACTGGGGTCTGCTGGGCGTTCCCGATCCGGACCGGGCGACAACTACCCGCCAAGGACTGCTGTTCCGGGACTTCATCCGCAGTGCCTTCCCCAGCTTCCAGTTCCACCGGCTCTCCGAGCTCCTGATCGACCTGCTCCAGCAGGTGGCCGATGGCCAGCTGACGCGCCTGATCGTCTGCTGTCCGCCGCGCCACGGGAAGAGCCAGTTGGTGTCCCGCCTGTTCCCTGCCTACTGGGTGAGCCGGCACCCGGAGCTGTTCTGCGCCATCGCCAGCTACTCCGGTGAACTGGCCTATGCCCACAGCCGTGAGGCGCGCCACTACTACCGGAGCACCGGCCACGCTCTCTCCAAGGACTCCGCTGCGGTGGGCAACTGGCTCACCCCCCAGCGGGGCGGCTGCATCGCTGCTGGCGTGCGGGGACCCTTCACGGGGAAGGGCTACAACCTCGGGATCATCGATGACCCCTACAAGGGCCCGGAGGATGCCAAGTCGGCCCTGCAGCGCGAGCGGCTGATCGACTGGCTCAAGAGCGTCTGGTTCACCCGGGCTGAACCTGGGCTCACAGCCGATGGAGCCCTGCTCCCTGCAGCGCAGGTGGTGGTGCAGACCCGCTGGGACCACCACGACATGACCGCCTGGTTGCTCGAGCAGGAGGCCGAGGAGAACTCGGAGCACTGGACGGTGCTCAACCTGCCGGCGATCGCAGAACCGGAGGCTATTTCTATGCAGATCCCGCATACCTGCAAGAAAGTCCCTGACTGGCGCCAGCCCGGTGAGCCGCTGTGCCCGGAGCGGGTGCCGTTGGCAGTGCTGCAGCGCATCCGCACCCGCCTGGGTTCCTACTGGTGGAATGCCCTGTACCAGCAGCGGCCCAGTCCTGCTGAAGGTCTGTTGTTCCGTAAGGACTGGATCCAGGCGCCCCTGCCGGTCGCCCCCGGCCAGCCCCGGAGGTATGCGCCCTTGGTGCTGAGCTGCGACCTGAGCTTCAAGGACGGCAAGGACAACGACGCCTGCGGCTTTGCCCTGCTGGGCCTGCTGGAACCCCAGCGGCATCCGGCAGCTGTGGCGCGGCGGCAGGGTCTGGCACTGGCCGCCAACGCGGCAGGGGCCCAATGCACGCCCAGGGGTGTGAATGCCACTCACTCCCTTGGTGTAGCCCCGGACCCATGGGCAGAACTGCAGATCGAGGCCCTCTGGGCCCACCGGCAGCGGCTGGACCTGCCGGGGGTGATCAAGTTCCTGTTGGCCTCGTTGGCCTCGCTGGAGCGGCAGGGCTTGCGGCCCAACGCTGTCCTGATCGAGGACGCGGCCAACGGCCCGGCCGTCTGTCAGCTGCTCAGGCGTCAGGTGCCGGGCTTGATCGCCATCCCGCCCAAGGGCAGCAAGGCCTCCCGGGCCCATGCCGTCGCCCCCTTGGTGGAGGCGGGCCAGGTGCGCTTTGCCCGCAAGGCCGACTCCTTGGTGGAGGAGCTGCTCGCCTTCTCCCCTCGGGGCGGCGTGGATGACCAGGTGGATGCCTTCTGCCAGGGGGTGCTCTGGATCGAGGCCCAGTTCTGGCGCGGCCGGGGCTTCGGCAGTTCGCCGGTGCCGATGGTCTTCTCCCGCTAAGCCATGACCAACGCCATCGCCAGCCCCCTACGTACGCCTGCCTGCCGCGCTGTGGCAATGGGCCAGTTGGATCTGCCGCTGCGGCCGCCAGTGGTGGCGACGTGTCTGCCGCGGCCCAGCAGTGCTCAGCGCGTTCGGATCGGTCCTCGACCGCATGCGCGACCCCGCCGCAAGGGAGATGCCGTTCAGCTGGTGATCGCCTTCCCGGCCAAGCCGCGGCGCCATCGGCCGGTGAATCCCCACGCCAAGGCCAACGCTCTGGCGCTTCAGCACCGCGACATCGCCGCCACCGTGGCCGGCAACATCTCGCGTCGGACTGGTCACCCCAAGGAAGATCTGGAGCAGATCGCCATGCTCGGCATCATCCAGGCCGCAAGACGCTATTCACAAGAGCGGGGATCGTTTCGGCCCTATGCCCGCACCTATGCTAATGGGGAGGTGTATCACTACCTCAGGGATAAGGGCTTCTTGATCAAGGTGCCTGCCTCTTGGCGGGAGCTGCATGCGAGGGGGCAGAAGTTATTGAGGCTGGGGACTGCTGTGGCTGAGGTTCCTGAAAGGCTGGGGGTCAGTCCGGAGCGATGGCGGGAAATTGGCGAGGCATGCAGTATAAAAGTTGTAGAGCATATTGCCGAGGGGCTTGCCTACGCTAAAAGTGAAAAGCTGATTTAAAAAATTCCCAACAGCGGCTTATCGT